>JAFUPC010000089.1 GCA_017481495.1 Clostridia bacterium | reverse complement strand
TCAACGGTCTTCTTCTGAACGACAACGCAGGGACCTGCTGCGATGAGGGTTACCGGGATGACGTTGCCGTTTTCATCGAAAACCTGCGTCATACCGAGCTTCTTACCGATAATGCCTTTTTTCATTTTAAGTTTCCTCCTGTTGTGTTATTGGTTGACACCGCATTCGTGTGCCAACATGACCAACTGGTCATCGTAAGTCAGCCGATCGGATTACAGCTTGACTTCGATTTCAACTCCCGCCGGGAGCTCGAGCGTCGTGATTGCTTCGATCGCCTTCTTGGACGGCTTGATCACATCAATCAGTCTCTTGTGGGTTCTCAGTTCAAACTGTTCACGGCTGTCCTTGTACTTGTGAACGGCACGAAGGATGGTGACAATCTCTCTCTCTGTGGGGAGCGGGATCGGACCGGAAACGGTTGCACCGTTTCTCTTTGCGCATTCCACGATCTTTTCTGCCGCACCGTCGATTAAGGTGTGGTCGTAGGACTTCAGTCTGATTCTGATCTTTTCGCTTGCTGCCATGGTTTTGCCTCCTTTTAAAATGATTGGTTTTAAACGACGGCACCGCGGATGTACGCTGCTTGCCCTGCGTAATGTTTCCCATCCGCGTTTGATTTTTACTGAACACGATTCCGGGTGTTTCGCGGCTCTCCATAAAAAACGGAATCTTTCAGGTACCGGAGTAACTTTGGGTACCGGGAAGGTTCCGGGGTGAATGGAGGAGTGCTCCGCACGCGGATGCATTCTCATGATAAACCGTCCGTGTCATAAAACCTTATCACCGTGCCGGGTGTTTCTCCCGACCCAATAAAAAAGAGTTCTCTTCAAGGAGGTCTCTCCTATGTTCAGCTGTTGCTGTCGCCCGGTTAAATATCGGACATACTCTGCGGAAATTCCCTGAACCGACATCCGGAGATGTTATCCCCGCGGTGCCTTTCAGCCACCTCCCGCTTCATCGCACATCAAGCATTATATATTATACCCTATTTCCGCAAAAAAATCAAGGGGTTTTGAAAAATTTCTTCCGTTTCCGGCGAATTTCCTGTGTACAAATTTTACGATGATTTCTGCGTTTTCTTGTGTAATTTGCACATACCCGTTTTTTCGTCAAGGAAAGCGTGGAAATTCACAAAAAATTTCGGTCTTTTCTCTGTACAATCCGGCGATAATGTGGTATAATATTGGTATCGCTTATAATATAAATAAAGGATGGTTCCAAACATTATGGAAAAAATCATTGACTATACGACCCGCGGCACCTGCTCCCGTGCCATTCACATCGTGCTCGACGGCGATACCGTCAAAGAGGTGCAGTTCATGGGCGGATGCTCCGGCAACACCAAGGGCGTTGCGGCTCTGGTCGCCGGCATGAAAGTGGACGATGCCATTGAACGCCTGTCCGGCATCAAGTGCGGCCCCAAGCCCACCTCCTGCCCCGACCAGCTTGCACGGGCACTTGCCGAAGCACGCGAAAACGCCTGAACACATTCCCGGACATTCCTCCGGATACTATATAACGGAAAGGATACAACGATATGTCTGAACTTGATTACAGAGCCGAATACGCCCGCTGGATGGCTGAACCGTCCGTGGACGAAGAAACCCGCGCCGAACTTGCGGCCATCCGTGACGATGACAAGGAGATCAAGCAGCGCTTCATTTCCTACCTGTCCTTCGGCACAGCCGGTCTGCGCGGCACGATGAATGCCGGAACCAACGCCATGAACGTCTATACCGTCGCGCACGCGACCCAGGGCATGGCGACCCTCATCCGCAGCAAGGGCGAGGATGCCATGAAGCGCGGTGTTGTCATTGCACACGACTGCCGCAACCGTGCGCGCACCTTTGCGGAAACGGCGGCAGAGGTTCTGTGCGCCAACGGCATCAAGGTCTATCTCTTTGATGCCCTCCGCCCCACCCCCGTACTCTCTTATGCCATCGGTGCGCTGCACTGCATCGCCGGCATCAACATCACCGCTTCCCACAACCCCAAGGAATACAACGGCTACAAGGCGTACTGGGAAGACGGCGCACAGATCTCCCCGGAACAGGCCGCCGTCGTTTCCGCCGCGATTGAAGCGACCGACATCTTCTCCGGTGTCGCCCGGGTGCCGCTTGCCGATGCACGCTCGTCCGGACTCTGCGAGATTGTCGGCGAGGCGCTCGACCGCTCCTATCTTGCAGAAGTCGAAAAGCAGATCGTCGATCCCGCGGTCGTCAAAGAAGCCGCAGATGAGCTTTCCATCATCTACACGCCCCTCCACGGCACGGGACACAAGCTCGTTCCCGAAATTCTGACCCGCATCGGTGTCAAACAGCTTTACACAGTGCCCGAGCAGATGATCATCGATGGCAATTTCCCGACTGTTGCGTTCCCGAACCCTGAATACCCGGAGGTCTTCGCACTCGGTATCGAAATGGCGGCAAAGGTTGGCTCCGACCTCATCATTGCGACCGACCCGGATGCCGACCGTGTCGGTGTCATGGCAAAGGGCAAGGATGGACAGTTCCACTGTCTGACCGGCAACCAAATGGGCGTTCTGCTCCTTGATTATATCATCACGACCCAGAAGCGCCTCGGCACGCTCCCCGCACAGCCGTATGCCATCAAGTCCATCGTTTCCACCGAAATGGCGACCAAGGTCTGCGAAGCAAACGGCGTTCCGATGTACCAGACGTTCACAGGCTTCAAGTATATCGGCGAGCGGATCCTGGAGGAGCAGAAAAAGGGCAACACAGACGGATACCTGCTCGGCTTTGAGGAAAGCTACGGCTACCTGCGCGGCGATTATGCCAAGGACAAGGATGCGGTCGTCACAACGATGCTCATTGTGGAGATGGCGGCATATTACCACACCCGTCACATGACCCTCATTGATGCGATGGACGATATGTATGCAAAATACGGCTGCTACCGCGACGGCATTGCCAATATCTATATGAAAGGTCTTGAGGGACTTGCCAACATGAAGGCGCTGATGAAGTCCCTGCGCGAAACACCTCCGAAGACCATCGGCGGCAAAGCAGTCGTCCGCTTCACCGATTATCTTGCGCAAACGGTGACCGACACCGTGACCGGAGAGAAGACCCCGACCGGCATGGATTCGTCCGATGTCTTGTCCTTTGTCACGGATGCGCATGACACCATCGTCATCCGTCCCTCCGGCACCGAGCCGAAAATCAAGATCTATCTTCTCGTCTCCGGCACGACCACGGAAGAAGCAGACGAAAAGCAGGCGGCATACCGTCAGGATGCGCTCTCCTGGACGGAAATGTGAGGCGCGCGCACCATGCAGACGTTTTCCCGTAAGCAGATCAGCCTGTACACCGCGCTTACAGTCGTTCTGGCTCTGCTTCTTGCGGTCTTCCGCATTGCAGTTTCCGTTTCCTCGCTGGAACCGTTTGTGGAGCTGTACCGGCAGGGTGTCATTGCAGACGACATCCTCCATGTGCTCATCGCCCTCTGTGCGCTGATCCTCTGTTCCTGTATGCTCCTGCCGCTGTCCGACAATCCGGCATCCGACATCCGCCAGACGTCCCAGCTGACCGTTTTTTCCGCCACGTTCTGCGGCTTCATGATCCTGGCTTACGACCTCATCTTCATTTATGATGCGTATACGTCGGACTGGGCGGTCTTTGCACCGCTCCTCGGACGGCTGCAGAGCGAATGGGTCTCCACCCCGGCGAATGCGGTCTTCGCACTGCTGATGATGATCGCCGCCGTTCCCGCCGCCATTTATTTCCTTAAAGTCGCTTCCGCGGGTGCCGCCGACAAGCCGTCGTTTTCGGTCTTTTCGTCGTTTGCGGTGCTCTGGTTCGTCCTGTTTGTTTTGAATACATATTACGACAACACCGTTGCCCTGAACAGTCCCGTGAAGGTTCTGCGCATCTTCATGATTCTTTCCTTTATCATGTATGCCGCGCATGAGGGACGGCGCATCCTTGACATTGCACTTCCGAGATGGTACTTTGCGTTTGCGTATCTTGCGCTGTTCTTCGGCATCCTTGTCACGGTTTCCGATGCGGTGCTGTACGTCAAAGGCATCCTTTCCCTCTCCGACGGCTGGCTCGGACTTGCCATGCACTTTGCGTATATCCTCTACATCCTCTCACGGCTTCTGTATCTTGCCGCAAGCAGAACACCGAAGACCGCCCGTCTGTCAAACCCCCACGGGACACCAACTGTATAAATTCACACGGTTCTTTGATAACCGAAGAGAAGGGAATTTCCGCCCGATGCAGTCTCTGCTGTAACCTGGCGGGAAGCCCCTTTTTTGTTTTCTCAAACAAACCACGAAAAATTTTTTGCGGAAATTTCAGGAAAACACGGAACTTTTCCATTTTTTCTGCGTCTATATCTATATAAGGAAAATTATCAAAGGAGGATTTCACAAAATGAAATATCCGATTGCCGCAACAACCCTTTTGTCGCTTGCCCTGCTCTGCACCGCCTGCGCCGAAGCACCCGCATCCAACACCAGCGGCACCGCACTCCCCGAAACCGCGGCCTATTCCCGCGCCTGCGCCGATATGACCATTTCCCTGCCGGAGGATTGGGCGTGGGAGACACTGGAGGAAGAAAACCTCCGCGGCATCCGCTTCTGGCCGGAGAGCGACCCGACTGCCACTGCTGTTCTGTCGCTTGACAGCAATTCGCTTGTCTGCAGCTTTGTGTCCTCCCGGGAGGATGTCGTCTACGAAAACGGATATGCCGCGCGCGTCTCCACGGACGATTACGGTGACAGCGTTCACATCAATGTCCGGTATCAGAATGTCCCCGCGCCGTATTACCTCAATTATACCTGGACTTATGCGCAGATGGAAACATACAGCACCGTCATGGCGGAAATTCTCGACAGCATCGTTCTTGATCCGGAGGTCATACGAGAGGAGACCGTACTGACCCTGGCGGAGTCGTACAAAACGAAAGACGACCAGATTCTCCGCGCAAAATATGATTATGAAGCAGGCGCGTGGACAGTCGGGATCTATCCCGTTTACGGCGGGATGAAGCCGGTGCGCACCGTGGTGATCGATACGCAAGGGAATGTGGTTGAAACCGTGGAGGGAGCGTGAGGATGAAGATGACCCCCACTCGCATCCTGATGCTTCTTGCGTGCTGTGCCATTTCCTGCATCGCCGCTGGGCTTTCGTCCTGCGAAGAAACACCGGAACCCGTCAGAATGCTTTCCGGTGCCGAGGTCACACTGACACACAGCCTGTCTTTTGATTATCATTATACCGACCTGACCGTGAATCTGCCGGACGGGTGGACAGGCGAGGTCATCTCGCCGGAAAACGAGGACTCGAACGCGGATTACTGTATCCGTTTCTGGCCGGAGGAAGACCCGACGGCGGTCGCGCGCATTTCGTATGTGTCCTCATTCGGTGTCTGCGGCACGGAGCTGGAGACCGAGGTCGCACAGCTTCCCGGCGGCACGGAGATCCGCCTTTACAGCTGGGGCGGAAAAACGCCGTCCCTTGCCCGGTATGAGGATGCGCCGGACACGTTTACCGCATCCTGGTCGCTGGACGAAGACCAGCGGGAAGCTTATTACGACACACTTCTCACCATCATCGACCATGCGGAGACCGCCGGGGAGGTCGCTTCCAGAAGCGAATTTCTCGACTTCTGCGGTGTCACGGACGACACGCGCATCCGGGCAGAATTTGACCATGAGAGCGGCGTGTGGACAGCCGAAATTTACAAAGAAGACCGAAAGACCATTGACCGCACCGTTTCCCTCTCCCCGGACGGAATGGTGTCGGAAACCATTTACTGCTACGCGGAGGAACCGTCATGAAAACATTTTTCACCACCATGCTTATTTTTCTCGTTGTCCTGCTCCTGCTCGGCGTTGTGTTCCGGGATTATATCGCGGAATTTCTGGGCACCGGCGGCGTCGCGGAGAAGCCTGTCATCTACCTTTATCCGGAAACGGAGACCGATGTCCATGTCGAACTGGACTTCAACGGCGAATTGACCTGCACCTATCCCGCCTACGAAAACGGCTGGAACGTCACTGCCACACCCGACGGCACCCTGACCGATGAAACCGGACGCGAATATTACGCGCTCTATTGGGAGGGCGTGACTGACACCGCCTTTGATCTTTCCGCCGGTTTCTGTGTCGCCGGAAACGATACCGCCGCTTTTCTCGAAGAAAAGCTCGCCGCACTGGGTCTTACCGACCGCGAAGCGAACGAATTTATCATGTATTGGCTTCCCAAAATGCAGGAAAACGCCTACAACCTCGTTTCGTTCCAGTTTGAAACATATACCGAGACAGCAGAACTGACCGTTTCGCCGGAACCGGATACCGTTATCCGCGTTTACATGGTGTACAAGCCGCTTGATAAAGACATCGAAATTCCGGAGCAGATTCTTCCCGAAACACCCGCGCGGAACGGATTCACCGTTGTGGAGTGGGGTGGGACGAAGCTGTCATAACCGTAGGAAAACATATGAAACAATTACTTACCATCATACTCTTACTTTTCTGCACCATCCTCCCTTCCTGCACCGCCCCCTCCATCCCATATGAGGGCACGAAAGTCACGGTCGAGCAGGGGTATATGAATGCCACCATGACCCTGCCGAACGGGTGGTCGCAGGAAATATTCAGCGATACCGACGAATATGGCAACGCGCGCACCGGGTTCCGGTTCTACCCGGACGAAGACCCCGACGCCGCCGTTTCCGTTTATTTCTGCGATTATCGCGCCCTGCCAAGTCTGAATTTTATCAAATCGCGGGAAGACTTGGAATTTGCCCGAACCGGAACGGGAACGCTGTACGTCGAAGTCGCCGCGTATGAGACCTACAAATACACAGTCACATGGCACAATTACCACACATACGATGCTTATTTCACACTCACCAACGCTCAGGCAGAGCGATATAAACAGACCATCCTCGACATTCTGCGTTATATGGAATTCGGAACGGTTCTTTCCGGGACGGAGGTCCGCGAAATCATCGAAAAAGAATTCGGCGAATACGCGGAATACAATACGTCCGTGTTTGACCCCTGCACCGGGACCATCTGGTTTTCCGTCAAGGAAAATACATGGAGCGACACGCGGTATTTTTATCTCTACACCGACGGACATCTGGAAGAAGACCTTTCCGATCATTCCGATTCCGGATATATGGCAAAACCCGTCATCTACCTCTATCCGGAAATGAAAACCGACGTCACCGTCACCCTTGACCTCGACGGAGAACTTACCTGCACCTACCCCGCCTACGAAAACGGCTGGAATGTCACCGCCGCACCCGACGGCACCCTGACCGATGAAACCGGACGCGAATATTACGCGCTCTATTGGGAGGGCGTGACTGACACCGCCTTTGATCTTTCCGCCGGTTTCTGTGTCGCCGGAAACGATTCCGCCGCTTTTCTGGAAGAAAAACTCGCCATACTTGGACTTTCCGACCGCGAAGCAAACGAATTTATCATGTATTGGCTTCCCAAAATGCAGGAAAACGCGTACAATCTCGTTTCGTTCCAGTTTGAAACGTATACCGAGACAGCAGAACTGACCGTTACACCGACACCGGATACCGTTATCCGCGTTTACATGGTGTACAAGCCGCTTGATAAAGACATCGAAATTCCGGAGCAGATTCTTCCCGAAACACCCGCGCGGAACGGATTCACCGTTGTGGAGTGGGGCGGGACAATGCTGAATTGAAGAAAGGACCGTTTATGAAAAATCAACGCTTTTTGCAGAAAACATGGGTACGCGTGCTCCTCGCCGTGCTTGCCGCGGCTGTGGTATTCTGCTGTGCTGACCTTGTCCGCGTTGCGGGAATGCGCGAAAAGCCGCTGTTCTGCGTTCCCGTGCAGACTGCCGACGACGGTGGGTCGGGAATTTACATCGGACTTCTGTATGGCTTTTCCGTGAGAGGCGATTTCATGCCGGAAGACCCGCCGCCGCGCGTGACGGAATATACCTGGTATCTGCTGGGGATACCGGCGGTGCGGGGGAATGTGATCATCAAGGACTGACAAATTTTCAGCCGCAATTTGTGGCTTTTATCTTAATACCACAGGAAAGGAAATTTTCGCACAGCGAAAAATATGGTTATCCCAATGAAAAAAATCATCATCCTCCTCTTCACCCTTTTCCTGCTCCTTGCGGCCGCGGTTGCCGCGTTTCTATATTCCGGCGCGGCGGAAGAACTGCTCGGGGAGACCTACGATGCCAAACCCGTCATTTATCTTTACCCGACCGAAACGACGTCGGTCTGCGTGAAGGTGGATTATGATGGGGAGATGACCTGCACCTATCCGGAATACCGTGACGGCTGGACTGTCACCGCTTCTTCCGACGGAACGCTGACCGATGCAAGCGGGCGCGAATACTACGCCCTGTTCTGGGAAGGGATTTCCGACACGGCGTATGACATGACGTCGGGCTTCTGCGTTGCCGGGGAAAATACTGCCGCGTTTCTCGAAGAAACACTTTCTGCGCTCGGGCTTTCCGACCGCGAAACAAACGAATTTATCATGTATTGGCTTCCCAAAATGCAGGACAACGCCTACAATCTCATCACGTTTCAGGCAGAGTCGTACACCGACACAGCGCGCCTGAATGTCACGCCCGCGCCCGACACCGTCATCCGCGTGTTCATGGTCTGGCAGGGACTGGATGCGGCGCTGTCCGTCACGGAGCCGGTTCTGCCCGAAACACCGGTGCGGAACGGCTTCACCGTTGTGGAATGGGGCGGACGGGAGGTCGGCGGATGAAGTATCGTGTTTTTTCTGCTTGCCGCGGCGCTTTTGTGTCTTCTGATGTGCCCGGGATGCGATCGCGCCGCCGCCGATGGGGATGTCGCCGTTACCGGCACGCAGGGTGACGTTGCCGTCGTTTCGCCCACGGTCGCGCTGTCGGAACACGGTCTGTCCGCCGCCATATCCGTCAACATACAAAGTATGTACACCGGGGAAAAAATCCTTGTCACGGATGCCGATGCCCTCACTCGCCTTGCGGAATCCGCCCATCAGATCGTGGGGTGTGACCCCATCAGTTCCCGCGGGTATTACGGCGGAAGCTACAGTCTATCGTTTGATGCGGCGGACGGGGAGACGCTTCTTGCGTTCACACTGCTGCCGGACGGGCGCGGGGGATATTTTCTGTATTACAGTTATTACGAAACAGTCGGGGGATTTGATTATCCCGCGCTTTATACAGTGGAAGATCCCGATACGGTAAACGCGTTGGATGCGCTGTGTGCCGGGTTCTTTCCGCAATCATAACCAAACAACAAAACCGCCTTCTCCGGGCGGTTTTATTATCATAATAAATCAGAAGTTGAAATCATACACAGCCGACACCGCGCCGTCTGTGACGTGCAGGATGCCGCTTCCGTATTCCGAGGTCAGATACGGGCTGTCGTACAGCATCTTTGACGGGAAGACCTGCCGCTGGCCGTCGACATACCGTTCTTTGCAGTCCATCCGGATGCCAAAGCACTCGACCGTCATCGTGTCGGGGTCAAAGACGATGGGGCGCGCCTTCATTGCATCGGCAAACGCGCCGAGCGACCCGTACTTCTCTGCCGGCTCGACATGGCAGACAAAGGCGTGCTTTCTGCCGTCGGAGATCACTTCGTATCCCGCGGTTTCGCCCTCGGTGACAAAGCGGTATCCGTTGGAAAACCACACCGTCACATACAGATTCCGGTATCGCAGAAAGAGGTAGTTCGGCTCTTTGACTGCTTCCTCGAAAAATTCCAGCGGAATGTCGGCGTTGATGTACGGATACTCGTTTTCGCGCGTGATGTTGTACAGACTGACTGCCGTGTCGCGGGTGCAGAAATGTGTGCCGCAGCAGCAGTTGTTGTCGCCGGTCCACCGGTTGTGGGTATGATGATACCCGGGGTCGCCGGGGTGGTGGGAAAAAATTTTCGCCCGTCCGGTCTCGTCCGGCAGAAGCTTCAGTTCCCACTCGTGTTGTTGGTGGTGCGCATACCATCCGCCCGGAACGCTGTCGGGATAGCTGTCCTGGTGGGTGACACTGCCGAGCAGATACCTGTCGCTGAGATAGAGGTACTTGTCAATAGACAGCCCCTCCACCTTTGCAAGCATTTCCCGGTCGATGCCGTTCACCCACGCCTCGCACAGATGCAGGTGCTTGCGTTCGCGGTTCTCATACGGGAACGTGCGATTTTTGGCGACTCTGCAAACGATGTCCGCGGGATAATAATCCGAGAGGATCGCGGCGGTCATCCCCATGATGTTTTCGGGCATTCCCGCATCCGCGCCGAAATAGTAGCAGTAATAGGTGTACATTCCGCTCGAAAACGAATTCAGCGCATTGTGCTCGTAAATGCGCCCGTGCGCGCCGCCGTAAACGCCATTCTTGGAATCCACGATCATGTCAAGCAGGATCATGTCCATCGACATGGCGGCTTTCTTTTTCAGCCGTTCGTCGGTCGTATACATATACAGCACGTTGAGGATCAGCATGATCTCGGCGGCATAACCGCAGGAATCAAATTCTCCCCACGCACGGCGCGCGCGATACATAAGAAATTCATCAATATACGCCGCATCCTCCCGCATCACGTCCTCTGCCGTCATGCCGTACTGCTCAAACACGCGGCCGGCGTAGAACTGTGCCGCCAGAAGTCTTGACACACGGTACATCAGCGCGTGGTTTTCGGAGCCGTAAATGGAACTGTAATCCCGGCGCAGAAAGAAATTGTCAAGGGCGGCGCGGCATCCGTCGGACACCTTGTCATAACAGCGGTACAGTGCGTTCACCATGCGGATGGATGCGAAATCCGCCTCGCCTCTGTGGTCGCGGCCGTTGGGGTGCGGATGCTCAAACCAGTCCGCCGTGAAATGAAGCTGTTCTTCTGCCGCCGCTACATCCACATCATGGATGAGCCGGAAAACAGCACCGTCGGCGTAGATGTCCTTTTTCAATTCCAGTGCCGGCTGTGGGGTGGAGAGAAGCCGCTTCCGCGCCCGTTCCCTGCGGGTCATCCACGCTTCGCGGAATGCACGGGTGTCATCGGAAGCGCACGGTTCGTGCGTACACGTTTCGTGAGACGAAAATTCTGTATTCATCTTGAAAATTCTCCTTATCCCTTATTACTTATCCCCTTCTGACCGAATAGCCGTACCGCGTCAGAATGGATTCCCCGCAGAGGTACAGCGCGCGCTCCATTGCTTCTTTGGTCGCAAGGTCGGCTTCGTCAGCGGCAGTTTCGTTCCACGGACGGCGGTTGCCAAGCCAGTACTGTGCCGGGCGCAGAGAGGAATCGCATTCAAAGGTGAACGCCCCTCCAAAATCAATGTCGCGCAGTGCGCACATCACCTCATCCACGCTCATCGTGCCCATGTACGGCATGATGTGCTCATCGTGTTCACCGCGGTTGTCGTTGAAATGGATGGCGCGCAGATCGTCTCCCAGCGCCGTGATGTCCGCATACTGGTGTCCCTCGATGTTCGCGTGACCCGTATCCCAGCACGCGCCGAGCAGCGGGTGGGCGGCATAAGAAAGAAAGTCCTTCATGTCCTGCCCCGTATAGAAATAATACCGGTCACCCATGTTCGCATGGGTCGAGTTTTCGATCAGCAGCATGACCCCGGTACGTTCCATTATCGGGATGAGCCGGCGGATGAAGGTCATGTTGCCCTCATAATACCGTTCTCTGTCGCCCGGTACGGTATAGCGTATGTCCATATTCCATCCGGTATGGAACACACTGCACGGGATGCCGAGCAGTCCGCAGATCTCAAGCGCCCGCGCGGTCACGGCAACCTGCGTTTCCCAGTTTTCATCAAAGCACAGCGGATTGCAGTTCGGTGCGTGGGACTGCACAAATTCCATGCCAAGCGATGCAGCAAGCGCGCCAAGCCGCAGAATCCGCGTTTCCCACCCGTTCTGCATATACGGATGATCGTAATTTGTCATGTTGTAGAGACTGAGGTCGACAAATCGGAATCCCGCACGGTGCATAGCGCGGATGCGGTCTTCATCGTCCTTGTAATACCGGGCAAAGTCCCCGGTCGTGGTCGCAAGCTTTTTGAGGGGCTTTTCTGCGGCAAATGCCGTCATAAACATCACTCCCCGTCTACAAAGACCCGTTTGACCGCTTCCAGATAGCCGTATCCATACAGGTCGTCGGGTTCAAGATAACTGCCCTCCGTCCACTCGTTCCAGGAATTGACCGTGATGAGCGGCACGGGAAGCTCGTGTGTATCAACGAACTTCTTGATACGGCGGAAGCCCTCCTCCACCGCTTCTGGGGTGTTGTTTTTGACGACCCCCGGTTTGAAAACGTTGAAGCGCGGGTTGTTGTCCCAGCCAAGGGAGATGTGCGGATAATACGGGATGCCGTAGCGGTCATAGTATTCCTGCCACTTGCCCTCGGCGGAGTCGATAATGTCGGCATAATCGCGGTCCATGTTGCCGACGGCGGAAACGAACTGATAATTGGTCAGGCTGTCAAAGCCCAATTTTTCGATGACCTCAGTCGTGGAAATTTTGCCCGCGTTGGTATCCACGCCCGTGACGTTGAAGATGCACTCGCCCATCTGCATGAGCTGCAGCTCCAATCCCGGATGTCCCGCTTTCACGCACTTTTCGCGGAACTCGTCGATGCACCGGCGGGTGTTTTCGATGCCGCCCAGACCCTCGATCATGTTGACGACATCGTAGATCATGAACACGGGTTTGCCGTTGATCTTGTAATACGACGGGTGGGAGAAATATTTTTCGATGATGCGGTCGCAGATGATGTTCCACTGCCCCTCGTCCTGCTTGCCCGACCACACCATGTTGTTCTGCTCGGCGGTGCGCTTATCCCAGAGGGACATGGCATCGTGGTTTGCCCACATGAGGTAGAACTTCATGCGGTCGTTGTTCTTCGCTCCAAGGAAGCCGTTGTCCAGGCACTGTTCCAGAAACGGCTGTCCGTCGTACCAGTACCAGTCGTAAATGAAAACATTGACCCCGTGGTCGGCGGCGGCGTTGATCTGCATTTCCATGACGTAGGGATCGGCTTCGTTGACGTATCCCCACAGCGGCTTGCGCGGCCACAGATGTCCCGGATATTTCGGCTGTGTCGCTTTTACGGTCTGCCATTCACCGTATCCCTCCGGCCAGAAAATGCGCGCGCGCGGCTCGTCCCCGGTATAGGACGGCCAGACAAAGGCGGCGATGTCGTAGTTGGTTTTCATGGTGTGTTTTTTCCTTTCCGTGTTGTTCCTATCATTTTAAGATATTGCAAGTTGGACGGTTTGCGTTGAAAACCGCCCGTTTTGAAGATGCCGTTGACTTAAGGGCGACAATAGCGTTTGGGCAAGGAAAACAACATCGTCGCCCTTAAGTTGACAACCTCAACCCTCTCACAGGCTCATTCCTCCACAAACACCCGCTTGATCGCTTCCAGATACCCGTATCCGTACAGATCGTCGGGTTCCAGATAGCTCGACTCCGTCCATTCGTTCCAGGAATTGACGGTGATCAGCGGAACGGGCAGCTCGTGCGTATCAACAAAGTGCTTTGCGCGGCGCAGGGCATCCTCGACGGCTTCGGGGGTGTTGTTTTTGACGATGCCACCGCGGAACGAATAGAAGCGCGGATTGTTGTCCCAGCCAAGGGAAATGTGCGGATAATAGGGAACGTTATACTTGTCGTAGAACTCCTGCCATTTCGCTTCTGCATCGGCGGTGATCTCGCGGTAGTCGCGGTCGATGTTTAAGAAATGTACATACTGATAATTTGTCAGGCTGTCAAACTGCAGGGCATCGAGAATTTCTGCGGTCGTGCGGCGGGAGGTGGCGTTCGTGTCGACACCGCTGAGGTTCGGAATGGAAAGCGAACGGTCGCCCCACTGGGTCAGCTGCAGCTCAAGGCCCCCGAGTCCTGCTTTCACACATTTTTCGCGGAAGACATCGAGACACCGGCGCGTATTGTCAAGACCGCCCAGACCCGAGATGAGGTTTTCAACGTCGTAGATCATAAATACCGGCTTGCCATTGATTCTGTAATAGGACGGGTGCGAGAAGTATTTTTCGATCACGCGGTCGCAGACGATGCCGAACTGCTTTTCGTCCTGCTTGCCTGTCCAGATGAGATTCCCCTGCTCCGCCGTGCGCTTGTCCCAGGTGGAAACAGCATCGTGGTTTGCCCACATGAGGTAGAACTTCACGCGGTCGTTGTTTCTTGCCCGCAGATAGCCGTTGTCAAGGCACTGCTCCAGAAACGGCTGTCCGTCGTACCAGTACCAGTCGTAGATGAACACGTTGACCCCGTGGTCAGCCGCCGTGTTGATCTGCATTTCCATGACATACGGGTCGGCTTCGTTGACGTATCCCCACAGCGGCTTGCGCGGCCACTGATGTCCGGGATATTTGGCTTCTGCCGCCTTGACGGACTGCCATTCGCCGTATCCCTCCGGCCAGAAAATGCGCGAACGCGGCTCGTCTCCGGTGTAGGACGGCCAGATGTAAGCGGCGATGTCGTACTTGTTTTTCATATGCGTTTTCTCCTTATGGTTCCTCTGTTTCAAGAACAGCTTTGTATACATCGTTTCGCGGAACGCCCCGGAGCTTGGCGACGGCTTTCACCGCATCCAATGTTTTGATGCCTGGATGCTCCGATAAATATTGTGCGACGTGCTCCGCATACGACCATTCCGCCCACGGCTCGGCGGACAGGACTTCGGCGCGGTCGCATCCCGCAACGATGAGAACGTATTCCCCGCGCGGGTCATGTTCCGTGTAGTATTGCACCGCATCGCCGACGGTCGTGCGCATCGTTTCCTCGTTGCGCTTGGTGAGTTCCCGGCAGAGGGAAATTTTCCGCTTGGCACCGAATGCACCCAGGAAATCGTCCAGTGTGTTTTTCAGCTTGTGCGGTGCTTCGTAGAAGATGATCGTGCGTTCTTCCTTTGCAAGAAATGCAAGTCTGTCCCGCCGCTCGCTTTTCTGTGTGGACAGAAATCCCTCAAAGACGAATTTCCCGGTCGGCAGACCCGACAGTGCAAGTGCTGTCACGGCGGCACAGCAGCCGGGAATCCCGATGACGCGGATGCCCCGTTCCCCGCACAGCCGTACAAGGTCCTCGCCGGGGTCGGAGATGGCGGGCATTCCCGCATCCGTGATGAGCGCGCAGGACTGACCCTCTTCCAGTTTTGCGGCAATCTCCTCGCCGCGCTGGCGTTTGTTGTGTTCAAAATAACTGACGAGCGGCCGGTGGATGTCAAAGCACGCAAGCAGCTTTGCCGAGTTGCGCGTGTCCTCCGCCGCAATGAAATCGACCTCCGACAGCACCTTGACCGCACGCGGGGATAAATCGGACAGGTTGCCGATGGGCGTTGCGACAAGATAGAGCGTTCGCGGCTCGATGCGGTTTTTTTCTTCGGTTTGGTTTGGGTTATCGGAATAATCCGTTGTTTTGATACTGCTCATGGGCATCTGTGCTCCGGCGGGGCTGTTATGCGTTGAAATACTCCTCCGGAAACCTCCCGTTTTCATAAATGTATTGACAGTCCGCCGAATCCGCCCCGTTTTCTTCGAGGATCAGCGGTTTTGTGACATACATCCCGTCGGCGGCGCCTTTTTTGCCCTCACAGAGGACAAGGGACGGGGTATGGTTTTGGGTAGCGGTGACAAGAGTCAGGCGTTTGGGCGGCACCTCTGCGGCTTTCATGGCACACAACAGCTCCGCCATGCGGTCGGGACGGAAGACGACCGTGAACGTCCCGCCGAATTTCAGAATACGCGCGGCGGCACGGCAGAAGTCGTCGATTGTTCCGCAGACCTCGCGGCGGGCGATGTCCTTTTCGGCATGAAGATTGCTCGCGCCCGCACCTGCCCGCAAATACGGAGGATTGGAAAACACGCAGTCCACTTCCCCGCCCACGTCGTCCGCGGTTAGAGTGCGCACATCCCGGCAGACGGGGGTGATTCTTTCCGTCAGGGCGTTGTTCTCGGCATTGCGGCGGATGAGGTCACAGAAATCTTTCTGCACCTCGATGCAGGAAATGTGCGAAAACGCCCCTCTCGCGGCGCACAGGAGCGCGATGACCCCCGTCCCTGACCCAAGGTCGGCGGCACGCCCCCGCGGCTTTATGCGGGTGTAGGCGGACAGGAGATATGCATCCGTTCCGAAGGTCAGACCCGTGGTTTTTGAGGTGAGGGTGAGGTGGTCGTTGATGGGTTCGGTTTTTTCGTTGTTCATGGCTGGCGGTAGATTTTCATTCCCTTTCTGTATCCTTCACACTGACATCTACAAATAATGGCTGCCGCAGGAATCGCAGCAGCCATCATTCAGTTGTGACGCATTATTCAGCCTTGGGAGCCTCGACAGGACATACGCCTGCGCAGGTACCGCAGTCGATGCATTCATCAGCGTTGATGACATACTTGCCATCGCCCTCAGAGATCGCGTTGACGGGGCATTCGCTTTCGCAGGAACCGCAAGCGATGCAATCATCAGTAATGATATAAGCCATGATTTTCACCTCCAGAATTTGCCCGGTACGACGGTTGACCGATATGTACCGATGCTTTCAGATACCATTATATCAGATTTTTCGGAATTGTCAAGATGTTGGGGCAATTTTTTACGATTTTTTCAAAAAATTTTCGGAAATCGGGGGATGCGGTGGGATTTGCCTGTGAAAAAACGGTGTTCCGGTTACGGTTGTAGGGGTGTCCATATGGTTTTTCTTTGCGAAACCTTGCGTTCGTAACATATGGGTATGATGCCGATATTGCCTTACGCAATGCGATTTCGGCAATTTTGTAGTTCCGGCAATTTGCCGCCCCTACACGACACGAGGTGCGCCGCTCTTTAAGTTGATCGCATTTATGCTGTTCTTTAATGAATGTGGGCCAGCGGCCAGACCGACAGGTCTGCCTCGGTCTCTCCGGCAAGCGTCATGTGGGACAGATTTTCGTCGCACACGACGGCAAAACAGGTGTAATATTTTTCCGTGAACAGCGCAAGGGAACAGGTGTCGGAGAACATACGAACCTTGATTTTTCCGTCAACGGCATCGAGCGGAATTTTCTGCTCTCCGAGCCGCGCTTCCATGTTCTCACGGTCGATGACAACCGTAAAGCCGAGCAGGGAGACGGTCACACTTCCGCCGTCGGCGGGGACGGTGAGCAGCAGTTCATTTGCTGCATCCGGGACGGTGCAGGTCAGACCATCCTGTGTGGTTTCGAGTGCGCAGGCGGTGCCGCGGAGCTTTTTGACCTCCTTGACGGGGGATGCGTGCAGGTAATAGCCCTCCTCATCCCGGCGCAGAACGTGCGTGACCGGAATACCCATCTGCGAGCAGAACGGCACGTTTCCGGGGAAGTTGACCCGCTCCCACGGGATGTTGATGCGTCTGCCGTCGGGGAGCGTGGAATAGGTCTGTGCGGCGTAGCCGAGAGAACCGGTATGCATTCCGCGCGCCTCCTGCGTGGGGACGAACTGTCCGTTCACAATATCGCCGACTAGATACCGTGCGGATGCGCCGGAGAAGACCCACTTGCGCGTACCGTCATCGGCGGTCAACGGGTAGAAATCGGGGCATTCCGCGTCACCCGGCAGGTCAAGCTTCTGGATGAGTGTCCAGTCGAGCAGGTTATCGGAGGTGAGTAGCCCATAAGTATTGCCGTCGAGATACAGCGCGCAGACGTAGGTGTTCAGTTCTTCACACCAGATGACCTTGGGGTCGCGGTTGCCGCCGATGATGTGCGGGATAACGGGATTCTTTTCGTATTTGTGAAGTGTTTTTCCACCGTCTGTGGAATACGCCATGCACTGCGTGAACTTCTGTCCCGCGGCACGTCCGGAGCCGCCTGCAGCTGTGTAGAAGAACAGCACGGTTCCCTTCCCCAGTCCCGCGACACCGTTCTCGTCGATGATGGCGGAGCCGGAGAACATCGTTCCGAGCTCATCGGGATACAGTGCAGAGGGGAGCTGTGTCCAATGTGTCAGGTCAGTGGAGACTGCATGACCCCAGTGCATATTGCCCCACTGGGGTGCCGCCGGATTCTGCTGGTAGAACATATGCCAGGTATCGCCTACTTTTACCAGACCGTTGGGGTCGTTGAGCCAGCCGTTTTTCTCGGTGAAATGGTACAGCGGGCGGAACGGCTCCCGGTAAAGGTCGATGCGGTCAATGGCATCGGCTTCCCGGAACGACATCGCCATTTCCGGGTCGGTACGCAGGTCCATTTTCTGTCCGAGAAAACGGGAAACATCAAAATACGCATAAAAATCCGGATTGTGCGTATCAAGACGGATGTCGGCTTCATAAACAAGCGCTTCGTCGATATAGAAGAGCAGTTTCTTCATGCTCTTGGCGTTGTTGACCGGGAATACAAGATAGGGGTGTGTTACGGTGATTTTCATGGTTGTAAGTCTTCCTTTCACTTTCCGGTGTGAGGTGTTCAGATTCCCTGTGCGTATCTTGCCAGTGTGCCGCCGGCATCTGTGCCGATCAGTTCAAACGCACGGTTGTTGTAATGACCGCGTTCAAACGGATTGATATAGTCCTGGTCGCGGGACAATAGTGCCGTCAGACGGGACAGCATCAGGAAATCGTCGTCCTCCTTACAGGCGCGTTCCTGTGCGCGGATGATGGCTTCGTCGTCCTCGACGGGGTTGTCATAGCATTCTGCAAAATAGCCGACGCGGATGATGCCGAATTTTTCGATGCCGAGATCGGCTTTCAGGGCGTTCTTGAACGCAACGAGCATGGAATAATATTCGTCCTCCGGCCGCTTGAGCAGTGCATCGGATTCGCCCTGCAGCCACACGAAATAAATGTGCTCGATGGGTTCCGGCGCCGCCGCGATTGCCGCACGGACCTTTTTCAGCACCATGCCGTACTGCTCCGTGTCCGGCATCCACTGTCCGATGTTCGTAGCACCCAGTGCGATGTGGACCGCCGCGACAGTGGTCTTTCTGACCTTATGGTAAGCGCGGCAGAAATCCGGCAGCATACAGCCGCCGCCAAAGCACGCGCCGCCGAAATACGGCACGATGTCTTCGCCCGCCGGGTGCTGTAAGGTGGTATACTTTTCCTGTAAGAATTTATACTCAATCGCGCCCTCCACCGGCTCCCTGTCCGCAGGACAGCCCTCGGTCTGCCCCTCCATGTTGCTCTGGCCGCTGAACAAGATCATATCCATGATTATTTTCTCCTTTTTTCGGGGTTCTGAAATCTGCTATGTTAATGATAACATATGTGGGGGTATTTGTCAAGTAGGTGCCGGAAATTTTTGTGATTTTACAAAAAGGGGGAAAATAAAAAAAGTCCCGCATTACGAGACTTTTCATGATATATCGCCTCCGGCGATATGATATACGGCTTTCACCGTATGATATATCCGCCCGACATACGCGAAGCGTATATCATCCTGTCCTGCGGAACTTGTTCCGCGTTGGGACGGCTATCATTGAAAAAAGCATCTATCGTTCTGATAAATGCTTTTCTGGTGACCCGTACGGGAATCGAACCCATGATTTCAGCGTGAGAGGCTAACGTCTTAACCGCTTGACCAACGGGCCACATATTCGATTGTGTTTCAGCCGCATTTTGCGCTTCGCTTCAACGTATAATATTATACCATATTTTTTTCAGAAAGTCAAGCCTTTTCGCAAAATTTTTTGAAAATAAAAATTCACAACTTCGCCGAAAAAGTTTTCCGAAACCTGTTTACAATGCACAAGAGTTATGGTATAATAGATACAGGAGGGTGGGAGACCTGTTCTCTTACCCGGAAAACCGCCCGGAAACGGGCAAATTTCCCCGGAAAGGATGGAACGTATTTATGAAAACAACCGTAAACGGAAGAAACGTCACGATCACAGAGGACCAGAAGCTGTACTTTGACCGAAAGCTTGCACGCTTTGACCGTCTTTTCGGCGATGCGGCGGATGCGAATGCCGTTCTGCGCAAAGCGGGACGCGACATCACCGTGGAAGTCACGATCGCCGCCGGCGGTATGCTCTACCGCAGTGAGGTGACCGCCGACGCATGGCAGACGGCGCTGGATGCATGCGTGGAACGCATTGAGCGGCAGATCCGGAAAAACAAGACGCGCCTTGCACGCCGTCTGCGGGACAACACGTTCATCGATCCGGGTATCCTCCCCGCACCCGTGCCTGTCGAAACAGAAGAAGAGGAAGAAGACGGCGAATTCGTCATTCACACCAAGTCCTTTGCCATCAAGCCGATGTCTGTCGAAGAAGCGATTTTACAGATGAATCTGCTCGGACACTCGTTCTTTGTCTATCGGGATGCGGAAACGGAGGAGATCAACGTCATTTATAAGCGCAAGGACGGCGCATACGGCCGTATCACCGACGCTGTAAAATAACTAATTATTTATTGATTGTCGAACAATCAGGAGGATTATCATCATGGCAAATTTCGCAATGCTCGGCAAGTGGCACGTCCACGCTCCGGGTTACGCAAGAGAAGCAATCAAAGCGGGCGGCACCTGCAAGGCTGTCTGGGATCCCGACTATGAGGTTGCAAAGGCATGGGCGGCTGAGCTTGGCTGTGACGCAGTCGAGTGTCTGGACTGCCTGCTCGCGCGGGAAGACATTGATTCCGTCATTGTCGGCACGCCCACCTCGATGCACCACGAAGTCATCATGAAAGCGGCAAAGGCGAAGAAGCACATCTTCACCGAAAAGACCCTTGCCCCCACCGTCGCGGAATGCGAAGACATCGCCAAAGCGATCAAGGAAGCCGGCGTTCTGTTTGAAATCTCCTATCCGCACCGCACCTGGCCGCCAGTTCTGTACGCAAAGCAGATCATCGAATCCGGCATTCTCGGTCAGATCTCCATCGGCCGTTTCCGCAACGCGCACGGCGGTGCATCCGGCAACTGGCTCCCTGCCTACTGGTATGAAAAGAAGGATGCCTGCGGCGGCGCCATGATGGACCTCGGCTGCCATCCGATGTACATCTCCGCTTACCTGTTCGGCAAGCCTGTCCGCATCAGCTCCATGTACAACACACTGACCGATAAGCCCGTTGACGACAATGCGGTCAACACCATCGAATTTGAGAACAAGGCGATCGCCATTGTCGAGACCTCTTTCGTCACCCCCATCTCCCCGTGGGCGTTTGAAATCTACGGCACCGAAGGCTGGCTGTGTGCGACCGACCACAAGGTCATGATCACCACTCCTGAAACCCGCAAGTACACAAACGACATGGTTTACGTTCCCGAAAACAAGCTTCCGAAGCGTCTGGACGAGCCGCTGGTCAACTTCATCAAGGCGGTTGACGGCAAAGCGGAGATCTACTTCGGTCTGGACGATGCCATTGACCTGGCAAGACTGCTTGAAAATGCCTACATTTCCGATGAAAAGGGCATTACTGTGGAGATCAAGAACTGATTGGAAACGGTTGTTGGTTTCATTTCATGAAATAAGATAAGAAAAGGATTTACGTTGAGTTTTATGGCGTAAATCCTTTTTTCGTTTGGAAATATCCTATTGTAACTTTTGCGTGAAACCGAAGTGATAAGTGCTGCTTCCCTCCCGGTTAATGCTGTCAACTTAATGACAATGATGTTAATATTGCATTACGCAATATAATTCGACGATTTTACAGGGGGCGGCAACCTGCCGCGCGGTGACATACCTCATCCACCGCTTCGCGTGTCCCCCAAAGATGCGGAGCATCTTCTCACAAAGGGAAGGTTTGTCGTGTGAACCGTTCACTTTCTGCGGGAGTGCAGAGACTTCTGCGAAAGATTTTCAATTTTGCGGAGAAGCGGGGTATCAATACCTGCTTTCCCGTATTTTCCTGCGGATAATGCCGTAGCTTAAATAAACGACGAGAACGCTGACGATGGACCAGGCGGCGACGGGGATCCAGGTGCTTTGGGTGCTTTCGATTTTGAGCTGTGCCCAGAGGTCGTTCTGGACGGAGAGCATGGTGTCGTTCAGGGTGTGGTAGTAGGATGTGGGGACGGTATGGTCTTCGTCGGGGTACATGAGGGAGATGGCATCGGGATGGACCTCGGAGAGGACCTCGATGTATTCCTCGTTTTCGCGGACAAGCAGGTTCGGGGAACCGTAGTAGGTGTATTCGGCGTTGGCGACGGCGGCTTCCTCGGAGCAGAGGAAGTTGATATACAGCTCTGCAATGTCCTTGTTGCGGCAGCAGGTGGGAATACAGACGGCATCCACGAAGACGTTCGTGCCCTCGGCGGGATAGTAGAACGCAAGCGCGTCGTTTGCCTCGTACATGGTCAGAAAGTCGCCGGTGTAGTAGGCGGCGACCGCCGCGGAGCCGTTCTTCATTTTATTGAAGATCTCGTCCATGACGTAACTCTGCACAAGCGGTTTCTGCTGCTGCAAAAGAGACAGCGCAGCTTCCCACTCTGACACGTCCTCGGTGTTGATGTCGATACCGAGCGCATACATCGCCGTACCGAGCGCATCGCGCGGGTTGTTGAATTGCAGGATCTTGCCCTGATACGTTTCGTTCCACATCAGATCCCAGGAGCCGGTATCGGCTTCATCGACCATATCTGTATTGTAGATGATACCGACCATGCCATACATATACGGCACGGAGTAGCGGTTTTCGGGGTCATAATAGAGGTTTTTGTATTCGGGGTCGATAGATTCGTAGTTGGGAATGTTGTCAAAATTCAGCTCTTCCAGCAGCCCCTCGGAGATGAGTCTCTGCACCATATAGTCGGAGGGGAAAATGACGTCGTAGGTCGCGGCGCCGGAGCGGAGCTTATTGTACATATCCTCATTGGAGGCATAAGTCGTGTAATTGACACGGACGGTACAGCCGTACTCGTCGGCATAATGCTCGTTGAACCATTCCTCAAACGAGGCGTTGACATCGTAGGTGTCCTCGGAGCCGTCGGAAATGTATTCGCCCCAGTTGTAGACATTCAGGGTCACGACATCGCCGCCCTCCCCACAGGAGGACAGAGATAACACCGTCATGCAGAGCACGGCAAACAGGAAAACGGTCAGAAAACGCTTCATTTATCCATTCTCCTTTCCGGTGTTCCCAATTTGCGCCGCATTCTGCTTCTTCTGCGCCTTGGCGATCATGCGCTCGTGGCGTTTTCTGTCCACTTCATCCTTGGAGCCGGAGAAGTTGGAGAGGATGAGCAGGATGGTGATGGCGATGATCATCAGCGTTGACAGCGCGTAGATGTCGGGCTTGACTTCTTTTTTCGTCATCGAATAGATGAGCAGGGGTAGTGTCTGGAAGTCGTTGCCGTTGGTGAAATAGCTGATGACGAAATCGTCCAGCGACAGGGTGAACGCCATAATCATACCGGTCACGATACCGGGCATGATCATCGGAAGCTCGACCTTGAAAAAGGACTGGATGGGCGTACAGCCGAGATCCATTGCCGCCTCCGGAATGGATTTGTCCATCGCCTTGACACGCGGCAGAATGGACAGGATGACATACGGCAGGCAGAACGTGACGTGCGAGATGAGCAATGTCCAAAACGACAGCTTATCCTGCGCGCCGACAAACGTGCCGATGGCAACGAACAGGAGCATCATCGAAATACCGGTGACGATCTCGGGGTTCATCATCGGGATATTGGTGACGGAATTGACAAGGGAGCGCAGAAAGCGGTTCTTCATTTTCACAACACCGACAGATGCCGCCGTGCCGATGACAGTGGCGATGAGCGATGCGCTGACGGCAAGGATGAGCGTGTTTTTCAGCGCCGTGAAGGTCTCCGGGCTTTTGAACAGTTCCCGGTACCAGTAAAGCGAAAATCCGTCAAAGGCGCCGGTGTTGCTGGTTTTGTTAAACGAAAACAGCATCAGTACCAGAATCGGGATATACAGAATCAGAAAGACGATGGCGATATAGATTTTGGAAATATATTTCATGGTAATTCCTTTCTGATCGTTATTTACCGGTACCGGCGATACGCGCCGCGCCTGCACTGCCTGCATCCTCGTCGGAGAAGCGGTTCATGACGGCAAGCGAGATGAGGATGAGGATCATCATGACAAGGGAGATCGCCGCGCCGATGTTGTAGGTGGAATAGCTCTGGAACTGGCGCTCGATGGTATCGCCGATCAGCTCAAACGTACCGCCGCCGAGCTTCTGGGAAATGTAGAACGTGCTGATGGACGGTACGAACACCATTGTGATGCCGGAAACGATGCCGGAGCGCGACAGGGGCAGGATGACACGGAGCATGGTCTGCGCGCTGTTGCATCCCAGGTCTGCCGCCGCTTCGATGAGTCGGTGGTCGATTTTGGTGATCGCCGTATAGATGGGGAGCACCATGTACGGGAAAAAGTCGTAGACCATGCCGAAGATGACCGCGCCTTTGGTGCCGACGATATGGACGGGTGCCAGATCAAGGGCGGTCAGAATGGAATTGAGGAACCCGCCATCATCAAGAATCGCCATCATCGAATAGGTGCGGATGAGCAGATTCGTCCACATCGGGAGCATGAGCAGGATCATATAGACCTTTTTCTGCCGCTCGGACGAACGCGAAATGAAATACGCCAGCGGATACCCGACAAGGAAGCACAGAAAGGTCGCAATGATGGACATTTCAATGGAGGTTAAGAAAATATCGCCGTATTCGGGCAGGGCAAGAATGTTGTCAAGCGTGAACGCGCCCTCGGAATCCGTGAACGAGTAATAAATGACGAACAGAAGCGGTGCGATGATAAACAAGACACACCACACCAGATGCGGGGCGGCGACAAACGAGCCCTTTGCGGATTTTTTCATCAGAGTTCCTCCTCTACCGTGTCGGCGTTGGACAGCTCGTCCAGCTCGTCGGAGAAGGACGAATAGTCGCCGTACTTGCCGGAATACTCCGACTTGTGCATGATATGGATGGCATCGGGGTCGATGGACAGGCCGATCTTCTCGTTCTGGTCAACGAAGTCCGTGGACTGGATCATCCACTTAAAGCCGCCGATGTCGACGATGAATTCATAGTGTACGCCCTTGAACGTGACGGACGAAACGACACCGGTCAGCATTCCCTTTTCCGGCGCGACGAAATCGACGTCCTCGGGGCGTACAACGACGTCGACCGGCTCGTTCTTTTCAAAACCTCCGTCCACGCAGACAAATTCCCTCCCGGAGAAGCGAACCCGTCCGTCCTCCAGCATCACGCCGTCGAGAATGTTCGATTCGCCGATGAAGTCCGCGACGAACGCATTGACCGGCTCGTTGTAGATGTCGATGGGCGTGCCGACCTGCTGGATCTTGCCGTCCGCCATGACAACGACGGGGTCGGACATGGTGAGCGCTTCCTCCTGGTCGTGGGTGACATATATAAAGGTAATGCCCGTGCGCTGCTGGATGTTTTTCAGCTCGTTCTGCATATCCTTGCGCAGTTTTAAGTCGAGTGCGCCGAGCGGTTCGTCGAGCAACAGCACCCGCGGCTGGCTGATGAGGGCGCGCGCGATGGCGACACGCTGCTGCTGACCGCCGGACAGGTAATTGACGTTTTTATGCTCAAAGCCGCGCAGGGCGACCATGTCGAGCATCTCCCGCACGCGGCGGATGATCTCGTCCTCCGGCACTTTCTGGAGCCGCAGGGCGAATGCGATGTTCTCAAAGACGTTTAAGTGCGGGAACAGGGCATATTTCTGGAAGACCGTATTGACATGGCGGCGGTAGGCGGGGACGTCGTTGATGACCTTGCCGTCAAAGCGACATTCGCCGGAATCGGGCGTCTCAAAGCCGCCGATGATGCGCAGGGTGGTCGTTTTTCCGCATCCGGACGGGCCTAATATTGTAATGAATTCTTTATCGTAAATATCAAGGTCGATGTTGTCGAGAATTCGTTCTCCGTCGAACTCCTTGATGATATTATGCAGCTCAATGATTTTTTCCATACCGGGCACATCCTCCGAATTCTAAAAATATAAAAAACAGGTATCATGCCGCTTACCGCGCACAACACCTGTGGTTTTCGCATCATAATACCCGATGCCGGCAGTCTCACCGATGCCGGTTTTTATCATTTCGGGGGTTATCAGAGTCTATACAGTAACGATTCTCTCGAACGCTCAAATACCGGAAATCCGGATATGGATTCCGCGGGACAGCAAGGGTGTACTTTTACTACTCTTATTGACCTTTTCACAAGCTTGTTGCACGGTGCTGCGGCACTGCACAAAAATGGGAATCACGCCGGATAACGGCACCTCTTCCCCCGGTTATAAAGTAACCAACTCATAAATTCCGCACATCCGCACAGGTTTTCCGTGTACGGTGTGTCAATCAATAAACAGCAACAGAAGTTGCCGCAGACGGCGCATTGCCAGACATGGCAACATTGCCAAATGGCAAAAGAATCTCCGCCGCCTGCTTCCGGGTTGGCCCCGGAGCCCGGCATCCGACCGGCTGTCCGTATGGCGTTGGCTCCCGCGCGGCATCGGTGGGCGTGTCACAAACGCCTTCCCTGTCCGTTTTCTCTTGGCGGAAGCGGTCGAAGGATCTTGCTTTGGGAAGAAGCGGAGTCTGTTTGCCCGTTTTTGCCCGCGGCACGCCCTTTGTGGGGTGCGGGGAATCCTCCCAAGTTCTGATAACAGTATAAGTATATCACATCCTGCGGGAATTGTCAAGGTTTTTGCTTCAAAAAGGCGAAAAAAGCGGTTTCCGGCGGGTTTATTCGGGAAATGATGGGGTGAAAGTTGTATATTTATTCAATTTCCGGAGGAGCACCTATCCGGTGTCCGCCGCCTGACGGAATGTATTTTGTGTCATTTCGTTATCATTATTCCGGTTTGAAAAATTTGTCTTGCGATTCCGACTTCACACTCCGTTCATGAAACCGAAACACGGCGGATGCAATTCTCACGATTGTCAAAATATGCGGTGATACAGACAAAAATTTTGTTCTGTATGCAGATTGACGAAAGTGATATTTTGTGGTATAATATTACGCACAAAGAACATTTGTTTCATCGAGGAGGCGATTTACAGGAATGACATGGGAAATTCTGACAGGACTGATCACGCTGGGCGGGGCGCTCTGCGGGTTTGCGAAGACCATTGCGAACAACACCCGCGCGATGACGGAGCTGCGCTGTACGGTCTCTGCCCTGCACGAAGCATCCGAAGCACAGCGCGGGGAGCTGACCGAGCTGCGGCACGGAATGCAGGCGCTGGAAGCACGGCTGACGGAACTGGAATATACCGTAAAAGTGAGGGGGTGTGAGTTTGATTGATACAACGATACGCGGAATTGACGTTTCCGTTTATCAGGGAAGCATTGAATGGACAAAGGTGCGGGCATCGGGCATTCGGTTTGCGATGCTGAAAGCATCCCAGGGGCGCAGTGTAACGAATGCCTCCCTGTATCTGTTCCGCGACAGCACGTTTTTATCGAACGTGCGCGGGGCATCGTCTGCCGGAGTTCTCTGCGGGGCATATCATTATCTGACGGCGCAAACGGCGGCGGAAGCGGTCAAAGAAGCGGAATATTTTCTGTCCGTCATAAAACCGTATGCCGACCGTCTCCCGCTCGGTGCGGCGGTGGATGTGGAGGACAGCCGTCTGCCCAGCGACCGAGATGCGCTGACCGCGATTGTCCGCGCGTTCTGCGGGGTGGTGAAACGGGCGGGGTTTGACTGCATGGTCTACACAAATCCCGATTTTCTTACCTATCGGCTCGGAAACCTTTCGGAATATGGTCTGTGGCTGGCGCTCTGGCGGGATAAAAACCGTCTTCCGGCATCCTCCGCCTATCCGAATCTGCGCATCTGGCAATGGGGACGGGAGACGGTGAACGGGATCTCCGCCTCCTCGGACGGGGTATCTGCCGCGGTCGATGCGGATTTCGCGGACGGGACATGGTTTTCGTCGCTTTCCGTCGGTAGGACGGAAATGTCCGTCGATAAGGCGGAAACGTTTTCCGATGATAAGGCGGAAAATGTCGCCGAAGAACCGGATTACGCCGCGGAGGTCTGCCGGATCGCCGGTCTTTCCGGAGTGACACGGACATATCTTGAAAAATACACCTGGAGCGCGGATCTGTTCCGTAAGCTGTACCGGGCGATGAAAACGACAAAGTGAAAGGAGCAATTGTTATGGAGCTTGATCTTGCATTTGTAAACTGGGAAAATCTTTCCACCTACACGGGGACTCTGGTGATGGTGCTGATTCTGACGCAGCTGACGAAGAATCTGCCCATTGTCAAGTCGCTTCCGACACAGGTCTGGAGCTATATGGTCGCGCTGTGCGTGATGTTTCCGGCGGCATATTTTTCTGGAACGCTGGATGCTTCCGCGGCGGTGCTGATTCTGTTCAATGCGGCTGTGACCGCACTGGCGGCAAACGGCGGATATTCTCTTCTGGAACGTCTGACAGGGAAGAAAACGGACAAAGGGGACAATGGCGGAGGTGAATGAGAAATCGGGTGAATCATCACCGGGACAGCAAAATTCACGATATTTTCGGGGTGCGGCACATGGGGCTGCACCCTGTTTTTTTGTGTATAAAACCTTATGACGAAAAGAACACCGCAGAACAGGCAGCAACTCCGGTTTATGCGGTGTTTTGGGTATCAAGTAAAAAAGCACCGCAATGCGGTGCTTTCTGGTGCTCCATCGGAGAGTCGAACTCCGGACACCTTGATTAAAAGTCAAGTGCTCTGCCATCTGAGCTAATGGGGCATCGCTATGTTTCATAGCTTTATTATTATACCACATTTTTTCGGACTTGTCAAGGTTTTTCGGAAATTTTTTTGAAAAATTCGGGATTTTATGGGATCGGCAGGGTCTGCGGCTTACGCCCTCCCCTCCTCCCTGCACCGTTTTCTGTAATACGCCGGCGCCTCTCCCATCTCCTGTCGGAACACGCGGGAGAAATATTGCGGGTCTTCATACCCGACGGACATGGCGATGTCTGCCATCGGGAGGTTCGTCTGGGACAATAATTCCGCCGCGCGGCGCACACGCAGGCCGGTGATGTAGGCGACGGGGGACATTCCGGTGACCTCGCGGAACAGGGCGCGGTAGCGGCTGACGCCGAGATGCTCCATTGCCGCGAGCGTGCCGATGGACAGCGGTTTTGACAAATTTTCATGCAGATAGGAAAGGGAGGTATAGATGCGGCGGGCAGTCTGCGAACTGCGTGCAATTTGCGAACTGCGGGCGGTCTGCGTACCGCGGGCGGTCTGCATACCGCGGGCGGTCTGTGTACCTTGCCGGGTGTCGGTTCCTTGAGGGGCGGCATCCGGCGTTTCGGTTCCGCTTCCGCCGAACTCGGAGAGGGGTTCCGCTGTTTCGGCGGGCTGTGCGGCGAGGGCGCGGCCAAACATCACGCAGATGTCCATCAGACGTGCCGCAGCGGACGTATCAAAGCAGGGGCCTCGCAAAAGAAACGTGCGGAACAGCGCGCGGAATTTTTCCTCGGCATCGGAAAGAAACCCGACCCTGCGCACCGCCCCGACGGGAATCGCGCAGTCGGAGAGCAGTCCCGCCGCACCGTATCCCGTGAAATGGACATACAGATAGCGGATCTCCTCATTTCCCTCGTTTTCGTAATGGTAGGCGGTATGCGGCGGGAAGACAAACAGCTGTCCTGCGCCCAGTGTCAGAATTTCCCCGTTTTCGCGCGTTCCGGACAGAAGCGACAGTTTTCCCGCATACAGGTACATCAGGTAATAGTCATTCCGTCCATGCGGGGATTCCGTGCGGAACGCCTGCGGCAGAACACAGCATCCCGTACAGTTGACGATGAGGTGATGCGCATTGTCCGTGAAATTGTTCGCCGGAGATAAGAGATTGCGGTTGTAATATTGCGTGTCCATGGGGTAAACATCCTTCGCTGCATCGTTTTCCGGGGGAAAAATATTAAAAAACTTTCCGTGATTGGCGAAAAGTCCATATTTTCTTCCGATTTTCACTTGTACTTTTTCCTTAAATAGTATACACTTTTATTAGGGAAAAAGCAAGTGCTTTTCCGAAAAATATTCCGAAAATTTTACCCAAGGAGGTATTCCGATATGAAAACATCCATCAATGCGTGGTCCGTCAAAGGTGACACCGGCTTTGCGGAGATGTTTGCGCAGATCTCTGCCGCCGGCTTTGACGGCATTGAGCTGAACATCGATGCGCCCGGCACCGCACATGGTCTTTCGATGGAGACCACCGACGGCGATCTCGCGGAGATCAAAAAGCTCTCCGATGCGTACAACCTGCCCGTCGTTTCCATCTCCACATCCCAGACCGCCGGAATGTGGGGTTCTCCCGACCCCGCTGTCCGTGAAAAGGTCAAGGCGCTGGTCAGAAAGCAGATCTACTGTGCGGAAGCACTCGGCGCGACCGGCATTCTCACCGTGCCCGGCGGCATGAACGACAATCTCTCCCTGCTCGCTTCCTGGAAAAATTCCGTCACCGCGATGAAAGAATTCGGTGCGGAGATCAAGGGATGCAAGATCAAGGTGGGACTGGAAAACGTCTGGAACGCATTCTTTACCTCTCCGTTTGACATGGTGCATTTCCTTGATGAACTCGACTGCCCCGAATATGCCATCTATTACGATGCCGGCAATATGCACGCCTTCTCTTCTTCCGAGCACTGGGTCGAAGTGCTCTCCGGCCGCATTGACAAGGTTCACGTCAAGGGCTACAAGCGCAATCACGGCTCCATCAACCAGGGCGGTATCTGGTGCGACATCACCGATGCGGACATCCGCTGGGACAAGGTCGTTCCCGGTCTGAAAGCCGGCGGCTTTGACGGTTATCTGACCGCAGAGGTCGGAAAGGTCATCGCTGACCAGTCTTGGGATGAATATTACAAAATGGTACGCGATCAGGTCGCCGCGATATGTGCTTATGCAAATTGACAAAGGAATGAACCCCGCAATGAAAACCCATACCGCAGCAGCGTTGCTGCTTTCTCTTATGATCTGCGCAGGACTTGCCTCCTGTGCGGACGAACCCAACGCCGGCAATGAGACCGGCACACCCGATACCGCGGCGACTTCCGACGTGACGGATACCGTCACAGAAGAGATCGACCCGCTTGCCGAACTCGATTTTGGCGGTGAAGAAATCCGGTTCTTCATCTCCTCGTTTGACCTGAACGGCTGGGGGCCGTCCGATTATCTCATCGAAACGCCGGAGGAAGAAACAGGCGATGTCGTTTCCGATGCGGTTTACAAGCGCAACCACGCTGTGGAAGACCTGCTCAACGTCACGCTGTCGTTCTCGGAAACCGACGAAGACTGGAACTCCATCCCCTCCACGCTCTCCCAGACGATCCTGGCGGGCGACGATGCGTATGATGCGGTCTCCTCGTTTCTGTTCCCGCTTGCTTCCATGTCGGTGGAGGGATATTTCCTCAACGCCGAGGACGGCAAATATTTTGATTTCTCACAGGACTACTGGAACCGGGAATATATGTCCGAGCTTTCGTTCGGAACGGATGGGACGACCTATCTGCTCTCCGGCGATATGTATCTCGACATGATCCGCTCGTCCATGTGCATCTACTTCAACAAGGACATTTTCCGCGATTACTTTGACGATGCGGACTTGCTTTACGACGTCGTTCTGGACGGCAAATGGACGTATGACACGATGCTTTCCCACGTCTCTGAATGCTATTCCGATGTCAACGGCGACAGTACCAAGGATGCGGGCGACATCTACGGCTTCGGCTATGTCGGAAAATGGGGTTCTGCGTATCCGTTTGAAATTTCCGCTGACCTTACATTCCTTTCCTACGAATCGGACGGACATCCTGTGCTTTCTCTGAACAATGAACGCAGTGTCGGTGTTCTGGATTTCTTAAACGAACTGTTCTATCACGCAAATGCCTATGACTTCGGCGGTGTGACGGAAAACAACAACGCATTCAAGTCCGGCAATGTGCTGTTCTCCGGATGCCAGATGATCGCCTCGTTTGACTCGTTCCGCGACATGGAAGCAGAGATCGGTATTCTGCCCTATCCGAAGTATGACGAAAATCAGAAGACCTATGTGACGCCCGGCAGTGACGTTGCCAACGTCGGTGTCATTCCGAATACCTGTCAGAAGCTCGACACGGTCAGTGCGGTTCTGGAAGCGCTCTGCCGCGCAACCGGCGATACCGTGCTTCCCGCTTATTATGAGACCGCGCTGAAAGTCAAATATTCCCGTGACGATGCAACCTCGCAGATGCTCGATCTCATCAGGGACGGCGTTTCCTGCGTGTTCCCGCTGGCTTACGGCAATTACTGCGAAAATGTCCCGCTCTATCATGCATTCACCGACCCGCTTGTCCTGAAATCCACGGATTTTGTTTCCAATTATGTCAAATGGGAAACCAAGGCGCAGGCGAAGCTCGATGAACTGTGGGACGCATTCTCAACACTTGAAAATCAATAAAATTCTCATATACGGAGGAATTACATCATGAAAAAGAAACTTGCCATCATCGGCTGCGGCGGCATCGGTACCTACCACCTCGGCCACTTCTTACAGTACGGCGACATCATTGACCTGGTCGGCTTCTGCGATCTCGTCAAGGAACGCGCAGAAGGCTTTGCCGCAAAGGCAGGCACAGGGGAGGTTTTCACAGACTATGTGGAAATGCTCGACACCGTCAAGCCGGACATCGTATTCGTCTGCATCCCGCCCTACTGCCACGGTGATGTGGAACGCAATCTGATCAAGCGCGGCATTCACTTCTTCGTCGAAAAGCCGGTTGCGCTCGACATGGCACTCGCAAAGGAGATCCGCGATTCCATCAAGGAAAACAACATCATCACCGGCTGCGGCTTCCAGTGCCGTTACTCCAACCTCGTTGAGCCGAACCGTGCGTTCGTCGATGCAAATGAGATCGTTTACGTCGAATGTGCGCGTATGGGCGGCATTCCCGGCACCGACTGGTGGGCAGACAAGAAGCTCTCCGGCGGTCAGATTGTCGAGCAGACCGTTCACCAGTTCGACATCATCCGCTACATGATGGGCGAACCGGAAACCGTCTTCACGATGAATGCAACCGGCTTTGTCAAGAACGGCCCCGCAAACTACGACACCGATGACCTGACCACGACGGTCGTCAAGTTCAAGAGCGGTGTTCTCGCATCCATTTCCACCGGCTGTTATGTCACAGGCGGCAACGCTTTCGACTCCAAGGTCACGTTCTCCACCAAGGACAAGCGCGCGGATCTGCGCATTCTTGACAAGTTTGAGATCTTTGGCGAAAAGCCCGCAGCACCGGACGAAAAGAAAGAGGGCGGCTTTGTCATCTCCAACGACGGCGGCGTTGCAAGCGCTTCCGGCGATTCCATCGTCTACCGTCAGAACGGCGATGCCGGTCTCATCTGCGACCGTACCTTCATCGAAGGCGTTATCGCAGGCGACGGCTCCAAGGTGCGTTCTCCCTACGAAGATGCAGTAAAGACCCTCGCGTTCGTTCTTGCCTGCAACAAGTCCATCGAAACCGGTCTGCCGGTCAACGTTGACGATATGCTCGCATAACACAGCGGCATGACCGCACGGGTTTCCTCATCGCGCGGTTCTGTCATCTGCCGATAAAAAATCCTCCCACCATCCTTTCGGGGACAATGGGAGGGTTTCTTTTACTTTTTCAGCAGAACAGCAATGCGTTTATACAGAAGAAACGTCAACACAGAGCAGAGAATGCCTTTGATGAGATTGAACGGCACCACGCACAGCAAAATCATTTTCCACAGGCTGTCGATGGACGGGAAAATTTCCGTCGCCATGCTGATGATGGTTTCCAGCGGCATATACAGCTTTGCATACAGCGGCACCATGATGAAATAATTGATGAGACCGCCCGCCACTGCAAGGGAAAGTGTTCCCGCGACCATACCGAGAACCGCGTGGCGTCTGTCCTTTTTATAGCGGTAGAGGAACGCCGCCGGCAGAACGAACGCGCATCCGGTCATGAAGTTCGCAAGCTCCCCGACGTATGCGGTCGTGGAACCGGTGAACAAGATGTTCAGGATGTTTTTGAGCAGTTCTATGATTACACCCGCCATCGGCCCGAGTGCGAATGAACCGATGAGGACGATGACCTCGGAGAAGTCCATTTCATAAAACGTCGGCGCGATGAACGGCAGCGGAAGCTCCAGCCGCATGATGATGAATGCGATCGCCGACAAGACGGCAATTTTTGCGATGTAGTTGATTTTGCTTGCTGTTTTCATGGGATATATCCATACCTTTCCTGTGTGATGGATATCTTATGCAGGGATACTGCCAAAGAGTACATCTTTTTGTGTCAGATGTTTTATCTTTGACCACAAATAACAAAAGTCCCACATCAGAATGCTGACATGGGACTCTTTTTTACAATACCGGACGGAGAACAGAATCCGCTTCTGTCCCGTCACATCTCATTGCAAATCTGTTATCTTTTCTCATCCGGACTATCACCGTCGGTACACCGCGGGAATTCCCGCGGATAAAGGAATTTCACCTTTTCGGCACACAGCATAGGAACTGTGTGTTCGCAGACTGTAAGCGTTATTTTCCAGATGTGCGGGGTTTCTCCCTTTTTCCTTTCTGAAAAACAGCGCCAAAGAAAATGCGGGAACCGCATTTTTCTTCTGAGTTTCGCCCCCAGGCGAAACTCTTCTGCCGGTGTGGACTTTCACCACGCCCCAAAGATATCAAATATTGAATTTTTGTGTAATAGAAGAAAAAGAGTGAACTGAATCACTCTTTTTCATTTTCAAGTAAAATTACTTGACGATTTCGATAACGACACCGGAACCGACGGTACGGCCGCCTTCACGGATAGCGAGACGGAGACCCTTTTCGATTGCGATGGGGGTGATGAGGGAAACGTTCATAACGACGTTGTCACCCGGGCGGCACATTTCGACGTCAGCGGGAAGCTCGATGGTACCGGTAACGTCGGTGGTGCGGAAGTAGAACTGCGGTCTGTAGCCGGAGAAGAAGGGCTTGGAACGGCCGCCTTCCTTTTCGGTCAGGACGTAAACCTGAGCCTGGAAGTCAGTGTGGGGATGAATGGAACCGGGCTTGCAGAGGACCTGACCACGCTC
>JAFUPC010000088.1 GCA_017481495.1 Clostridia bacterium | reverse complement strand
CTGCTATGTTGTCTTTGAGCACAAGTTCACACGCCTTGATTTTGAACTCCTTGCTGTACGTCCTTTTCAATGGACTCACCTCTTTCAAGTTAATTATACCACTAACTCTTCGATTTGTCCACTTATATTATACAACTTTCCACTCTTCACTATTACCTATTACTTCAATTCATTTCCCATCCTCGGCTGAACAGCGCCGCGAACAGGCAGTAGTGTCTGACGAGAATCTCTTCCGGTTCAAAGCGGTTGGGATGGTCAAGACCCTCGTTTGATTCGTAGGTGGAGGTGACCGCGCCGCAGATGTGGTGGATGGCGGTGGTCAGATTGAACGAGGGGGGCGGGAAGCCGGGGTTTTTGTCGGACACGTTCAAAACGGCGGACTTGTAGCCGAAATTGCTTTCCAGCGCGGCAATGGATTCCGACAGGGTGTGGACGGCTTCCTTTGTATACTGTGGAACGTAATCGGGCTGAAGCAGGACGTTTGTGGAGTTGGAACCGCCGTGCAGACCGATGACGCATTCCGGTGCTTCTTCGTCGATCAGCTTCATCAGCGCGCGCGTTTCCTCTGCCATCGGCGCAAAGAAATTGTCGTGCATCAGATTGATGCCGTCGTCGTTGTAATACGAACCGAGAAATCCTGCCGCATCCTTGATGGGGTGAACGGCCTTGCATTCCGGCCAGCCGCAGAGCGAGCCGTCCTTCCACGTTCCCTGACCCCAGTAGCGCAGACCGCCGTCGTCGTGCGGCTCCCCGATCATCGAGTCGGGTTCACAGCGGCATCTGCCGTCCATGTTGTAGATCGGCACGATGACGAGCCGCGGATCGAGTGCATCGAACGCCTCCGTGATCATCGGCACGGCTTCCCCGCGCAGATCTTTGCCCGTTTCAAGCAGGGAAAGGAGGTTTGCAATGCCGCAGACCCCCTCCGTCTCCTGCCCGTGCGTGGCACCGATGAGCATGATCGTGGTGCGCTTTCCCGCACGGTCGGCATAATGCGCCGGATCCTTTGCGCCGCACGCGGAGGAATAGTTCGCTTTCCGGTTGTAATCCGGCTTCTCACCGTAAGTCACATACGGGATGTCCCGCCCGCCGGCAGACTTGCAGAGATGATGTACCTGCCCGCGCACAAGTCCGGCTTCGATTGCGGCTAAGTCCTCGGGTGTGGTGATCCAGTAGGGGTAGAGGGATTTGGTGTTTTTCATTTTGAGTTACTCCTTTTTTAGAGAAAAGTGAAGAGGGGATAGGGAAGAGGTATGGAAACTTTTCGCCCGGGGGGAAAAGTGGTTTATTTTAATTGATAATTGAGGAATGCGGTCAACATAAGGAATGGGGCACGGCTTTCTCTGTGTTTGTAGGGGCGTCCCGGTTTCGCGAAGCGAAACGCTTATGCCGCCCGGTGATCTGAAAATCTTTCGCACCATTGAAATATTTGTCATATGTCACCGCGATGCGGTGACCGCGGGCGGCAGGTTGCCGCCCCTACACACATAATAAATGCCATCTTTCTTAAATTGACGGCATCAACTCCCGGATACACACAGCGCAAGACCGTATCATCACCGTACCCCGGATGCACATTCCATCCATAAACAAGAAACTATAACTATTATACCACACATCCCCCCTGGGGTCAATCCAAAAATCGCATTTCTCGCCGATTTCCGCGCAATTTTCCTGCAACACCTTGACAGAAACAAAAAAACATATTATAATATATAGTATATAACTCAAAATCCCACCCCTAAAATCAGGAAAGGAAAAACAGAAATGAAACGTACACTTACTTTATGTATGGCGGCAGTGCTTCTGACCGCATCGCTTGTTGCCTGCGGAGGAGATGAGGGCAGTACCGTTGAGACCGCACAAGGGACTGGAACTGCGGCTGATACTGCCGCGGCAACCGAGACGGCGGAACCGGCGTATACACCCGAGACGACCGACATGGACGGCAGGGAATTCTACATTCTCTCCAAGATGGAGGTCGACGAATCCGGCCGCTGGACGGCGGAGGACTTCAAGATCGAGGAAGCCGACGGCGACACCGTCAACGATGCCATCTATGAGCGCAACCAGCTTCTGGAAGAAGAATTCAACTGCGACATCGTCAACCACTTTGAGGCGATGGGCGGACTGTTCTCCTATACGCTGTACGGCACCATTTCCAAGCTGGTGCAGTCCGGCGATACGACCTATGACTTCATCATGCCGCCTATCCAGGACTGCGCGAAGCTCGCGGCGGACGGTATGCTGTGGGATCTGACCATGTTCGACACCGTCAATCTTGACCAGCCGTGGTGGAACCAGGTCTTCGACGAAGCCATCTCCATCGGCGGCAAATCCTACTACGCAAACGGCGACATCAGCCTGACCTTCATGCGTGCCGCTTACGCGATTCTGTTCAACAAGAACGTGCTGACAAACTACGATATGGAAAGCCCGTATCAGATCGTCACGGACGGCAAATGGACGATCGACGCGCTGATGACGATGGCGCGTGCCGCATCGGAGGACATCAACGGCAACGGTTATATGGATTCCGAGGACAAGGTCGGTATGGCGATGCTGTACAACTCCGGCGAAGCATTCTACGCGGCGACCGGTGTCAAGCTTGTCACCGTCGAGGACGGAGAACTGACCTGGACCGGCGGCAGTGAGAAGAGCATCAGTGTCATGAACAAGATTTATGACATTTACGACGAAAAGGACGTCACCCTCAACTGCGACGTGGCATCGCTCATGGATTCCACCTATGTCCAGTACACGAACGTCGAGCGCGGTGCGAACCTGTTCTCCTCCGACCGCGCGCTGTTCCTGTTCGGCACGATGAACAACGTCCCCACGATGCGCGATATGGAGGGCGACTTCGGTATTCTGCCGCTTCCCAAGTACGACGAGAATCAGGAACGCTACTATTCCTACGTCCACACCTGGTCCGCTTCCGCCGCAGCCATTCCGATCACGGCACAGAAGCCGGAGGAGACCGCGCTGTTCATGGAAGCCGCCGCATATTACGCACGCGAGATCATCACGCCCGCATACTATGAGACCGCGCTGAAAACCAAGTACGCGCGCGACGAGGAATCCCAGGCGATGCTCGACCTCATTTACGAGAACCGCTGGTGCGACCTCGGCAACCTGTACAACTGCGGCGAAGTCCTGACCAACATGACCACGCTCGTCACAAGCGGCAAGAACACGTTCACTTCCATGATCGCATCCAAGGAAAAGCAGATCGCATCCGAACTGGAAGCAATCAACACGGCATTCCTTGAAAACGAATAAACAAAACACGATGAATACCTATACTTATCAGAAACAGATAACGGTTCTCGCCGAAGCGGACGTTGTCGTCATCGGCGGCGGAACGGCGGGGGTATTTGCGGCAGTCGCCGCGGCGGATGAGGGGGCAAAAACCGTTCTCATCGAACAGTTCGGCGCGCTGGGCGGTTCGTCCACGATGGCACTCGTCACCCCGACGATGAGCACCCACGTCGCGGGCGCACCGATGAATTCCTATCTTGCAAAACAGCTTGACGACCTGGCAATGGCGCGCGGCGCGATGCAGATCCGCGGAGTTTCCCGCTATTACGACCCGACCCTGCTTCCCGTCGTATTGGAGGAGATGGCGGTGAACGCCGGCGTGGAGGTGTACCTTTACACCACGCTCGTTGATGTCATCCGCGACGGAAAAACGGTCACGGGCATCGTCGTTTCCGACAAATCGGGACTGCACGTCATCCGGGGCAAGCAGTTTGTGGACTGCTCCGGCGACGGCGACCTGTGCGTCATGGCGGGTGCAGAATACACAAAGGGCAATCCGAAGACGGGCAAGAACCAGCCCATCTCCCTGCGGTATCTCGTTTCCGGCGTTGACATGAAAGCGTTCCACGAGACAGCCCCGGACAGCATTTCCCTCTGGGACGGCTGTGCGTATGCCGCCTGCACAAAGCAGATTCCGACCAACGGCGTTGAGCGCATTATGGCAGAAGCACGGGATGCTGGCGACCTGATTCCCGAGGACCTTGCGTACTGGCAGGTCTTTACCCTGCCGAACCGGCCGGATACGCTTGCGTGCAACTGCCCCGAGATCTTCGACCGCGTGGACGGCACGGAAGCCGCTGACCTGACCAATGCGCAGATCTCCGGCAAGAAGTCCGCCGTGCGCCAGCTTGCGTTCTATAAGAAATATTTCAAGGGCTTTGAGAACGCTTACATCTCCGGCTTTGCGCAGATGGTCGGTATCCGCGAGTCCCGCGAGATCGCCGCTGACCATATCCTGACCCTTGCCGAGGCGGCACAGTACGCAAAGTTCCCCGATGCCGTCGCCCAGACGAACTACCCCATCGACATCCACGGCTTCGGCGACGAATATACCGACGAACACGTCAAGGGCGTGGAGACGGACAAGCCGTATTTCGAGATCCCGTTCGGTTCTCTCGTCGTGCGCGATCTTGACAACGTCTTTGTCGCCGGCCGCTGTCTCGGTGCCGACTTCTTCGTCCAGGCCGCCATCCGTATCATCCCCACCTGCCACGCCACAGGCGAAGCCGCCGGCATCGGCGCCGCCATCTGTGCAAAAGAAAACACCGATGCCCATGCAGAGATCGGTGTTCGTGTCCACGACACGATGATTGCGCGCGGCGCGGAGTTTGATGCGTAAAGGATTACGCCATACAGATAAAATGCGCCTCCCGGTGTGGGGGCGCACTTTTTTATACCTATATACAGTGGGGCAGATTTCTTTATGGCGAGACTTCCCCATAGTGTTCCTTCGCTTTCCCGAGCATCTTCACCCCGCGCCGCTGATTCGAGGCATAATTTGCCATCATCGGCCGCCAGACGGTCTGGAGATAACCCGACAGCCGGTCGGGGGAGATTTTATCGCGGGTGAAGTCCACCATGCGCACGAGATTGTCCTCGCACGACCAGACACTGCCGGCGGGCATCTGCTCAAATCCGGCGCGGTCGAGCGCTTCAAACGCGCGGAGATACACGGCATCTTCTTCGCTGGCAAAATTTCCGTAGTACCAGTTGGACTGCAATACGTCGTGGGACATCTTTTTCAGAAATTCATCTTCATGATGCCAGATATAGTCCGACCAGACCCACGGGCGTGCGCCGCAGCGCATCGTTGTGCGGCAGAGGAAATCGAAATCGTGCCACCACTGCTCCGCCTGGCGGATGATCACCACATTGTAACGGCTCTGGTGTCCGTAGGTCTCCTCATCCATGCCAAGATGGAACAGGCGGGGATGCCCGAAGACCTCGCAGACCTCGGAAATGACATCTTCGCAGAAGCGGTAATAGGGCGTTGTGGAGACCATGCGGCTGACCTCGCCCATCCATTCGTCGTGGCAGGCGGAGAAATTCAGCTTGGGAATGGCTTCGATGCCGAGCATTTTCAGATTGAAAATCTCTTCTGCCAGAACGTCCTTTGACCACGCGCCTTTGCAGGCAATTTCCGGATGGCTTTCGTATTGCAATCCCTCGCCGATGTCAAGCACGATCATGTTGCATCCGGCTTCCGCCAGAGCTTTCGTCGTTTCGTGCCAGAGATCAAGGTCAAAGCGCAGATGGTCTTCCGCGCAGACCGCCGTCAGACTTTGCGGCATTCCGGGAACGCCGCGCTTGTCGCGCACCGGATCCGCCCACATATTGTAGCCGAGATGCGCAAGAAACGCCCACGAAAATTTCTGCGTGTCGAGAAATACGCTGTCGTTGTACATGGTTTCCGTCACGCAAGCGTGCTGTTTGCCACTTTCTGCAGAAGCGGCAGGAGGGATTCGTTCAGGGTCTCACCGTCCGGAATGTCGTCGGGGAGGAAGTTCACGCCGACGGGGCTCTTGCAAAGCAGGGTCTTGTACCAGACGCACGCGAGCAGATAGCGGCCGTAGGTCAGGTGCATATGGAACTTGTCGCGGTAGAGGGACTGACCGCCCTTGTCCGGATCAAATTCCGCCAGCTGTTTCGCCGCATGAACGGCATCGCCGGAGGGAATGATGATAAGGTCGTTTTCCTTTGCGGCTTCGCGGCAGGTATTGCGCACGCGCGTGTGCATGACGTCGGGGTCACAGCCGTATTCCGGGAATCCGCCGTGAGCGGAACCGATCTCGTATTCCCAGGTCTCTTGGAAATACAGCTTCGCATCCGGCTGCATGGCGCGGATGGCGGTCACAAGATTGGACAGATACGGCTCAAACGTTTCCGGCGTGCCCGCCAGATGGCTGACCTGCTGAATGGTGATGATGTCCCATTTGTCCTGCATGATGCCTTCGGTCAGAACGCGGCCCTCCGCTTTCCAGACACCGTCCACTTCCCAGCCGTAGTTCTTCGTCTCGCCGGTGAAATAGTTCCAGTGCTGTTCCAGAGAGCATCCGCCGATCTCCAGATTGCCGGTCATGATCTCATCCCCCGCCGCACGCGCAAACCGGGTCAGATACCGCTGTGCATCCTGGGAAAAGCTGTTGCCGATGGATAAGATTTTCAACATAATGGTAGTTCCTTTCGTAAAACGAGTTGAATTTGAATTAAGTATACCATAAAAATGAAAAGATTGCAATAGCCTTTCGGTAATTTTTTCATTTCCCGAAAAAATATAAGAAAAACTCTTGACAAATACCCCCCCAGGGTATATAATTATAATAAATCGCTTTTCGCCCACAGGCGAAAAGTTTCCATGCCGAATCTTGTCAATATAAATGGACAAATTAAAGAGTTAATTTTTGAAAACATTCATTAGGAGTAAGGTATCCAATACCGGAATGAAGCCGATCAGAGTTGTAGTAAAGTTCAAAGTATTGAACCAAAGCTCTGCTTGCTT
>JAFUPC010000087.1 GCA_017481495.1 Clostridia bacterium | reverse complement strand
GGCAACAGCAGATCAGATTCTGCCGCTGGTCAGGAACAATCTGGGAATCGGCTTTGTTCCCAAAGCGTTTCTGGAACAGTCGAACGCAGGGGAAGCGGTCACCGTTCTGAACCTGAAAGAACCGATTCCGCAAAGAAGCATCTGCCTTGTCAAGCGTATCGGTTTTTCTCTGAGCATCGCCGCAAAAAAGCTGGAGGAGATGATTAAAGCAAACAAAGAAACAGCGGCACCGCAAGCTTAAAGCCCGCAGTACCGCTTTGGTTATAGCATCCCGGTCTGTGATATTCTTTTGTCCGATTATTCTTCCGTTTCGTCCGTCTTCCGGCTTCTCACCAGAAACGCATTCGGCATCCGCCGACCAAGCTCGGCGTTCTTGGACGAGTTGTCGTTGAGCACTTCGCCCTCATACGCCAGCACGACCGACGAGCCGCCGTCACAGCATCCGGCGGTGACCGCACCGTAGGTGACCATCATTTCCGCCATGTCCCACACCGTGCATCCGGCAGAGGACATCACGCGCCCGTCGATGACGATCATGACAATGGAACCGTCTTCCCGCTGTCCGATGGCGGTACGCGGGTGCATTCCCAGACCGCCGCCGTTGGAGTCGTCAATGATGTTCTTTCCGTCCTTGACGATGACGGGGCCGAACTGCATTCCGTCGCGGATGTTGGTGTAATTGCTCCAGTCGCCGAGCCATCCGCAGACCAGCTTGTTGTCCGTCGTGAGAACGATGCTCGCCATCGTGTTCGTATACGTTCCCCACGCACTTCCCTCCGACATACACGCACCGATGATGTCAGCACCTGTGCCGCTGTCGTTGGGGTCGGCAAAACCGCTTGCGTTGATGCCCGCGACAACATCGCCGTAATAATCCATCATTTCACCAATGCGATAGCCGCGCGTTTTCTTTTCGGGTGTCGTGCCGACAAACACACGCGAGGGGTCGTCCACGAGCATGACATAACCGTGATAGGTCATGCCGTACATCCAGCTCTTGCCGGTAAATTCCGCGATGTAAAGTCCTTCCTCCATATCCACAACGGTGACGGTATTGCCCGCAGAATCTTCTCCGCCGACTACGAGGTCAGCAAGACCGAGAATGTCGTTGTAGGTGTCTTCCGGTGCTGTGGTATCGGGCGTGGTTTCCGTTTCCGTCTCCGTCTGCGTATCGGGCGCGGTCGTTTCGGCAGATACCGGTTCCGTGCCGGTTCCCTCGGTGTCGCTTGTCACTGTCTGCAGATGCTGTGTCCAGTCGTCATCGGTATCGGCAGGAAGATTCCCCGGCTCGGTATATGCCCGGTCAATGACCGACTTCGGGAACAGGCAGGTCGCCAGCCACTGGTGATCCCCGGTCGTCATAGCCGTCTGAATGTAGATCGTCCGCCACCGCGCGATGGGTCCGACCGGGAAGAATGCGAAGCCCAGATAGCATATCGCGATCGCCGCAAGTGCGATTCCGGCGATTTTCAAGATTTTTCTGCCGCGTTTTCCCTTTGTATTGGAGGAACTTTCCTCTGTTCCGGCAGGTTCTCCTGTGGAAGAATGGTCTTCCATTTCCAGAGGTTCTTCCGTATCCAGATATTCTTCCCCGTCGGTGTCCTCAAAGAGGTCGCCGACACCCGTTTTGGGGGAAATTTCTGTTTGTTCCGCCGCTTCCTCCGCCCGGATCGCCGCAAACGCGGCAAGGAGCGCGTTTTCTTCCCCGGAATCTGTTCCGTCTGTGTCGGAGGGTACCGTGTCAGGTGCAGGAGAATCTGCCGCATCTTCTGACTCCACGGCATCCACAGGTGCCACGGCATCCACAGGTACCACGGCATCCACAGGTGCCGCGGATTCTTCTGATTCCACAGAATCCACTTCCGCTTCCGGTTTCACAGCTTTCTTCCGCATGACCGGCGTCCGGCTGGCGTGAAGTTGTTTTTTCGTTATATTTGCTTCGTTGTTGTTTTCGTTGTTCAAGGTAAGTCTCCCTGTCATAACAGAATCTGGTGTTACGAATCTTGTACCATTATTGTACCATATCCTGCCGTGCGATTGATGACGATTTTTTGAACAAATGGGAAATTTTCTGATTTTGGCGAAAAAACAGGGATGCCGCATCTGCATACAGCACCCCGTTTTATCGTTATTGATTTGTTTTCGTCACGCTTCCGCTGCAATATCCAGCATCTGCATATTGGCAAAATCGGAAAGCTTCGCCGCATTGTACGCGGTAATGATGATCATGAGCACCTTGTGCAGACGCTCCTTTGCACCGGGGAACACCTCGGCATAATCCGCTGTGTGAATGTTGACAAGCTCCCGCAGCTGTTCCGCCGTGCAGACACCATCCCCCGCTTCATCTGCCGCTTCGATGATCTTACAGACATAATCGTAAAGCTTGGATTCGGGAATGATGTCGTCGTCCTTGGAGTTGATGTCACCGTTGATATAATGGAGAATGAAGTCGATCTTTTCCAGCTGCAGGGACTGGCGCATCATATTGATGAGCAGAATCCGGGAAAGCTGATCCTTGGTATATGTCTTGTTGACGGCATTTCCGGTCCAGCCGCGTTTGACCCAGTTCTGCAGAGTCGAGCCGTCGATGCCGGAAATGTCGCGGATCTGCGCGAGCATAATTCCGTTCTGAATGTAGAATATTTTATCAAGGAAAGCCAGCCCCGTCACATTGCCCATCAGCTGTTTGTCCATCTGTGTACCGGGAATCATGCGGTTTTCGATTTTGATTGTCATATCGTTTTATACCCTTTCCTGCTATTGTATTGTGTTTCATTATCATTATACCACACAATCATCTGATTGTCAATCATGTGCAGAGAATTTTCACACAAAAAACAGGAAATCTACCCGGAGTGCGGGTCAGATGTACGACTCGCCGCCCGGCGACAGTGCCGGAGATCCCATCGCCCCGAGAAGCGGCAGACCGACGGCGCGTGCTTCGCGTACCGCCGCGCGTACCGCGGATGCTTCCCCGGAAAACGCTAAAATGACTTCGTTTGAGTGACTGGTGCCGATGGTGGGTGTCATGTAGGACACAATGTCAACGGGCGCGGCTTTGAGTGCCCGGTCGGCAAGCACCAGACCGATGGCGGCGGGAGATGCCGCAAGGAACCCGAATGCCTGTCCCACGGGTGCGCCGAACGCTTTTTCCACGACCTCGCCCGCGCGCGCCGTGAATGCAAATTCCAGATGTCCGGCTTCGCTGATGTAGACTTCCCCTGCATTGCGCGTGATGTTGTCAAGAGCGATGGAGACCGCCTCTCGCACGTCGGACGGCGTTCTTCCGCCGAGCACGATGTAGCTGCCGTGACCGCCCCATCCCTTGGTATCGCGCGGAAGTTCCACGGAAACGATGTGCGTTCCCGTCGCCTTGACGGCATCATCGCAGGCGATGATCTGCCCCGCCGCGCCAGTACGGGAGGACAAAAGCCCGAGGCACTGTGTTTCCCGATCCCCGGACGGTCTGTTTACAGACAACTTCATCTGTTCCCGCAGAGCATCGTCAATACCCGTGATGACCAGACCGATGGTGTCAAGCAGAGTTGTTCCGACCAGCTCCGGGATGGAGAATGCGGATTGCATTTCGTTCATTTCATGGCGGCTCCTTTCGTGTTTCATATACCTATTTATTATACCATAAAAACACGGTTTTGTCAACGGGAAATGCAAACCTGCCTGAATTGTATGCCGTTTCTATGATATTCAAAAAATGTTCATACTTTCCACGCATTGCGTCAATATTTTTTTGATATACTTATTTATTACAGAACAACAAATTATTTTTCGAAAGGATGGGATTCTCTCATGAAACACTGTATACGCACCGTCTCCTGCATCTTTGCTCTGCTCCTGACCGCATCCCTCACTGCCGCCTGCGGATCTTCTGACAATCATACCGTCACAGACGATACCACCGCCGCACCCGTTTCCGACACCCCGGCTATCACCGAAGACGTTATCCGGGACAATCTTCCGGATCTTGACTTTGGCGGCGAGACCGTTTCCATTCTCCACTTCGGACTGGAACAGATGGGCGGACACGACTCCTCCGACTGGTACGGCGACTCCGGCGACATCATCGCGGATGCACTCTATACCCGCGACATGACGACCGAAGAACGTCTCGGCATCAAGCTTTCCTACGCGATGGGCTCCGACGATTGGGGCACCTATCCGGGCGAAGTCTCCAAGATGATCGCCGCCGGCGACTGCCCGTATGACATCATTTTTCTGGAAACCTCCCAGTGCTTCCGTCTGTGCCTGGACGGCTATTTCCGTGAGGTCTCCGACCTTGCCTATATCGACATTGAACAGCCGTGGTGGTACAAAGCGTTCATGGACGGCGGCGCCATCACGACAGACAAACGCTATTTTCTGACCGGTGCGTTCTCCGTCTCCACATTGGAGGGCGGTTCCTGCACCATCTTCAACAAGAAGATCTACAACAATTATTTTGAAGACTACAACGAGCTTTACGACATGGTCGAGAACCACACCTGGACGTATGACAGATTCATCACGCTGTGCCGCGATGTTTATCAAGACTTAAACGGCAGCGGTATGGCAGACGACGGTGACCTCTACGGTCTTTTCAACCGCGGACAGCAGACCATCAACTACGTTTCCATGTCCACCGGCCTTTCGTATCTGAAACGCGATGCGGACGGTCTTCCCGTGCTTGACATTTACAATGAAGATTCCGTGCGCTGGGCGGAAAAGCTGTACACCATTCTGTATGAGGACAACATTTCCTATACCGACAAGAATATCGACGGCATGGAACACTTTGCGGACGGCAAATCCCTGTTCTTCCTCGGCTGGCTGTCGGAATACACGGACGAGATCATCCGCAATATGGAAGACCCTTACGGTGTTCTTCCGATGCCTGTGCTTGACGAGGGCATGGAATATATGTCCGCCGCCGGCACCGTCAACGGACAGAGTGCGGTCATCCCCGTCACAACGGATGCTTCCCGTCTGGAGCTGTGCGGCGCAACGCTGGAATCCCTTTCCATCGAAGCCTACCGAACCGTCATTCCCGCATGGTATGAGGTCGCGCTCAAATCGAAATATGCCGACACCCAGCGCGATTCCGATATGATCGACATCATCTACAACACCATCGACACCTCGTTTATCATGATCGCCGACAAGCTGCTCGGCACCGGCTCGTTCTTCTACAACATGATGGGCTCAACCGAACGCAAGCCGGGCGAATTTGCCTCTTTCTACGAAAAACAGTCCGCTTCCATTGAAAAGAAATGGGATGCGATGCTCGAATCGTTTGCGGCACTGGAATAATCCTTTTCTTTTGGTATTTTTCACCGTATGACGTATTTCATCACCTTTCTTGAGGGGATCATCTCGTTCATTTCCCCCTGTATGCTCCCGATGCTCCCCGTGTATCTGTCGTATTTCGGTGCAAATGCCGTCACCGCCGATACAACCCAAAACGCAACCGCGAAACGTTCTCCCGTGCTTCTCCGCGCGGCGGCGTTCGTTGTCGGATTCACCGTCGTGTTCTGTGCGCTCGGCGTGTTTGCGGGAACACTCGGCACGTTTCTGACCCGATACCGGACGGCGGTCAACGTGATTTCCGGCATCATCGTCATTCTGCTCGGGCTGTCGTATCTTGATGTATTCCATCTGCCATTCTTTTCCGGGATGCGCGGGGGGCACCGTGCGGATACCGTCTTTTCCGCCTTTCTGTTCGGCATCATCTATTCCGTCAGCCTGACTCCATGTGTCGGTGCGTTTCTCGGCTCTGCGCTGATGCTGGCATCGGGCGGCGGCGGTGCGGCACGGGGTGCTGTTCTTCTGCTCTGCTATTCGCTGGGACTGGGCATTCCGTTTCTGCTCTCCACCTTGCTGCTCGACCGGCTTGCGGGCACGTTCCGCTTCATCAAATCGCATTACCGCATCATCAATCTGGTCTGCGGCATTTTTCTCATCGTCATCGGCATCTGCATGACATTTGGCTGGCTGAATGCCGTGATGGCACTGTTTTCGTAAAGGAGGGAACCCCTTGTCTGTCAATCAAACAGAAGCACCGTCAAAGCGCGGCTTTGTATGGCTTCTCATCATCCTTCTTTTCCTGCTTGCCGCGGCAATGTTTGCCTACCGGTATCTTTCCGACCGCTATACACCGGACAGCACCGTGGGACTTGCCGCAGGTGTTTCCGATAGCACTTCCAATGGCAGCACCAATGCCGCTGATATCACTGTATCGGACGAAAGTGCCGCGCTGACCGCAGAGGACGGCGGTGATGCTTCTGCCGCGGACGTTATTCCCGCCTACGACTTCACCGTCTACAACGCCGACGGAACAACGGTAAACTTATCCGATTTCTACGGAAAACCCATTCTTATCAATTTCTGGGCGACCTGGTGCTCCCCGTGCAAATCGGAGCTTCCCGACTTTGATGCGGTATACGGGGAATACGGTGAGGACGTTGTGTTCATGATGGTCAATCTGACCGACGGCTCCCGCGATACTGTGGAACGTGCCGGGCAGTTCGTTTCCGATGCGGGATATTCGTTCCCCGTCTATTACGACTGTGACCTGGATGCCGCGTCGGTTTACGGTGCGTATTCCATTCCGATGACCGTCCTCATTGATGCGGATGCCAACATTGTCGGCGCGCAGGTCGGCGTAATCGCAGGTGATGATTTACGCCGCGTTCTCGATTCCGTGCTCGCGGAAACCGGAGACGACACGCAGTCACCGTCACAGACACAGGCACAGCCATCCAAATAATTTTTCCACACATAACCCGGGACAAAGAGAGGAATCCTTTTTATGAAAATCAGAGAAAATACCGATGCGGAGATTGTCCGCACCATCCGCGAAGGACTGAAAACGACCGGCGGCTACTGCCCCTGCCGCCTGCAGCGTACCGAGGACAACAAATGTATGTGCAAAGAATTCAGAGAGCAGATCAAGGACCCGGACTTCGAGGGATATTGCCACTGTCTGCTCTACTACAAATCAAAGGATTGAAAATGAAGTGATGAACGAAGACAATCTCTCCCCTGAACTCAAAGAACGCATCCGCGCACTGCTTTCGCAGATTGCGGAAAAGGAAGGCATTCCCGCCGACCAGGTTCACGCCGCGATCGCCGATGCCATCCGCGCGGCGGCAGAGAATCCGGCGGCAGAGCCTGTCTGGGAAACCGCGCCAGGTACAGCTGCACCGGATGCAGAGGGGCTCCCGACACCGGAGGAGCTGATTGTCCGTCTCACAGAACAATTTTTGTAAAAGACCATTATGGAAAACACGACCATTTTTCTGACCCTTGACCGCACCGAAAACGGGATGCTCGTTCTTCTGGACGAATACGAAAATCGGTACCTCTGTCCTGCCCAAACAGCAGCTGTAGATGACACACCATATGAGGATGGCACGGTCTTCCGTGCGGAAACGGACGGTGCAGGCGCCGTTCTCTCACTCACCCCGGATATGGAGAAAACAGCATCCCGCCGCGCGGCACTGAAAGAAAAACGGCGGCAGCTGCTTTTCCGTTCCAAAAACAGAAAGGACGGTACATAAATGGCAAAGCCCGGCAGCTACCGTGCGGAAAACGACGATGCGCTTGATAAAAAAGCCTTTGCGCTCTGCGCGGAAATGCCCCCGTATGTCACCGCATACATTTCGTCCCGCAAGGGCAACTCCACGGCGCGCACCCGTCATTCTTATGCGTATGACCTGCGCCATTTTCTGACATGGCTGCGGGATTCCACCCCCGTGTTGATGGGAAAAGAAGTCAAAGATGTCGCCGTTTCCGACCTTGCCGCCCTGCGCGGCGCGGACATTGATGCGTATGTTGCGTATCTGTGGAGCACCGGAAACCATTATGCGGGCGTTCACCGGAAATTCTGCTGTCTCAATGCGTTTTTTCTCTATCTCATCCGCAAGGACTATCTCGATGCCAACCCGATGGACAAGGCGGAGCGCGTGACAAAGGACGAAAACCGCTCCGCTCCGCACGTCATCAAGCTTCAGCCAAAGGAGATCCCCGCTCTGCTTGACACTGTGGAGGAGAGCGGCGCAAATCTGCCGGATCCTGCGAATTGTGGTATGTCTTCCCGTCAACGTGCGGCACTGGAAAAGAACCGCACCCGCGATCTTGCCATTTTCACGGTTCTGCTCGGCACAGGGATCCGTGTTTCGGAGCTGGTCGGCATCAACATTTCCGATCTCGATCTGGAAAACTGCATTCTGGAAGTCGACCGCAAGGGCGCAAAGCGCCAGCGCATTGCCCTCTCCGATGAGGTGATCGCCGCGCTTGCCGATTATCTTCCCCTGCGGGAGGCCATCACCCCGGCGGACGAGCGGGATGCGGATGCGCTGTTTCTGTCCGGACAGCGGCGGCGGATGTGCGTGCAGACAGTGGAACTGCTCGTCCACAAATATACCACGCTTCTCGGCACCAAGGAACACATCACCCCCCACAAGCTCCGCAAGACCTACGGCACGGAGCTGTACAACGAAACAGGCGATATTTTCCTTGTCGCGCAGGCACTCGGGCACAACGATGTCAACACGACCAAGCAGTATTATGTCGAGGAATCGACCGACAACCTCCTGCGCCACCGCAATACGTTCCAAATGCGTAAGTCCAAAGAAAAGGAATCTTAGTTTGAAATGTCTTTCCATCCCATTGCCCATTTCCGTGTCATCACACGCCACCGTCACCGTGTCATCGCCCACTGCTTCCGCGCGGGCATCGGTTTCCAGGGGCTGTTCCATGACTTGTCCAAATACACCCCGACCGAATTTCTGACGGGTGCGAAATACTTTCAGGGGAGAAGAAGTCCCAACGCCGCTGAGCGGGAGGAAAAAGGCTATTCCGCCGCATGGCTTCACCACAAGGGGCGCAACCGCCATCATTTTGAATACTGGCGCGATTTTTCGGAGACCGAACACCGGAATGCACCAGTGAAAATGCCCCTTTGCTACGTCATCGAAATGTTCTGTGACCGTGTCGCCGCCTCCAAGATTTACCGCGGCAAGGATTACGACGACGGTCATCCCCTGCGCTATTTCCGCGGCGGCCCCGACCGATACGAAATGCACCCCGAGACTGCCCGGCTTCTGGAATCCCTTTTGTGTATGCTTGCAGAAAAAGGCGAGGATGCGTGCTTTGCGTATCTGCGCTCCCTGGATGCCAAAGGGGAATACCCCGCCGAACTGCCTTACCCGATTTCCTGACTGATACCGAGGTCTGCATATGAAAACCACAAAAATCCCGCTCCGCTTTCATCCAGATGGAACGTTCCGCATTCTGATGATCTCCGATTTTCACGGCGGAAAAAATTTCTCCCCGCTTCTTGTGAGGGGGATCGATGCCCTTTTGGAACACACGCATCCCGACCTTGTCCTGCTCGGCGGAGACCAGTGCGGCGCAACGTCCCCGGATGATCTTTATACATATCTTTCGGCAGTTTTAGAACCAATTCACAGACGGGGACTTCCGTGGGCGCACGTTTACGGCAACCACGACCGTGAATCGGGAATGTCCAACCGGGAACAACAAAAGGTTTACGAACGCTTCCCGCTGTGCCTGTCCGAGGGCGGTCCCGACGACGTTTACGGATGCGGAAATTACGTTCTTCCGATCCTGTCCGCGGACGGAAGCCGGGTCGCATACAACATCTTTGCCCTGGATTCCAACCGCGAGATCTCCGATTACATCGAGCATTTCGGTCTTTCTGCCGAGGAGGGCAGGCAGATCGTGCTTCCGGACTGCTTCGGCTACGGAAGCTGTCAGGCATCCCCCATGTTTTCGCAGGTGAAATGGTATTTTGATACCTCATCGGACATGGAACGGGAAAACGGGCAGAAGATTCCCGCCATTCTCTATATGCACGTTCCGATACCCGAATACATTCTCTGTGCGCGCAACCCGGAGGAGACCGCGTTCAACGGTGCCAAGCGGGAGGAAATCTGCTGTGGGGAGCTGAATTCCGGTCTGTTTTCCGCGTGTCTGGAACGCGGGGATGTCAGCGGTATTTTCTGCGGGCATGAGCATTACTGCAATTTCGATGCGGAATACTGCGGCATCACGCTGGCGTATGACGGCGCGGTCGGGTATGATATGTCCGCCCACGACGACCTGCGCGGCGGACGGATCATTGATCTATACGAGGACGGACGGATGAAAACGCACCATGTCCGTCTGATGGAACTGCTCGGCATCAAAGCGATGCGCAATCCCGCATTCTTTGAGGGCGGCGACAAATATGCCGTTCGCTGTCAGATGAAACATAAAGGAGGGAGCATCTTTTGAAAAAAACAAAGCTTCCTCTGCGTTTTCACCGGAACGGCACGTTCTGCGGGGACGGCACATTCCGCATTCTCCTCCTCTCCGACCTGCACGGCGGAACGTACTGCTCGCCGAAGCTGTTCCGCGCGATAGATGCACTGCTCACCGAAACGTCTCCCGACCTTGTGCTGCTCGGCGGCGATCTGCTTGACCCCGGATGCTTTGACGACGGCGTCTGCACCGCGGATACGCTCCGCGCGTATCTTTCCTGCATTCTGGAACCGCTTTCCCGCCGCGGGATTCCGTTCGCCGTGACGATCGGGGATTCCGACCGCGCCTGCGGCATGACAGCGGAGGAACTTTTCGCGGTCTACGGAGAATCGCCGCTGTGCATTTCCGCACCCGGAAGCGACGTCGTACCCGTTTACTCGTCAAAAATCGACTGCGATGCGCGCACCGCGTACAATATGTTTCTTCTGGATTCCACCGCTTCTCCCGACGGAATTACGTTCGGTGAGGCGGCGTGGTATTATGATACTTCCCGCGCAATGGAGGAGGAGAACCGGCACAAGATTCCCGCCATTCTTTTTGCGCACCACCCCATCCCGGAGTACATTCTCTGCGGCGAAAACCCGGAGGAGACCGATCTTACCGGCATCCGGCGCGGAACGTTTTCCTATCCTGCGCACAATTCCGGACTGTTCATGGCGTGTCTGGAACGCGGGGACATCAAAGGCATTTTCAGCGGACACGAGCACACAAGCAACGCCGCGGCTGTTTACTGCGGCATCACGCTGGCATCCGGCGGCGCGGTCGGATACGATATGCCCCTGTCCTGTCCCACCCACGACGACATCCGCGGCGGACGGGTCATTGATCTTTATGAAAACGGCGCAATGGAGACCCGTTATGTCCGTCTGCTCGACGTGATGGGACTCGATGCCCTGCGCGACCCCGGCCGTTTTGCGGGCGGCGGAACCGACTTCATACGGAAGCGATGACTGCGACTGCGTACAAACGGACAGGAAATGCTTCCACACAAAGAAATACACATGATTTAAAATCCCGCACCGACAGGCCGGCAATCGCACAGTCCGGCAATCGGACAGTCAGACAGCGGGATTTTTCTTTTTTCACATCCGCTTTTTGCATATCCCACCTTCGCCCCGCATATACTGTTCCATCCCAAAACCCAAAGGAGCAAGATGGAATATGAATGCAGATATGGAAACCCCCACACAGAATACACCATCTCCACAGGAAAATGCGGCTTCGCAGGGAAATGCGATTCCAGAACCTGCGGTTTCCCCACCCCGAGAACAGCCTCCCATCGGCGACAGCGCGGCGGTCGGGTATCTGACCGTGTCCACGGGAACGGGCAACAAGGCGTGGCCGCTTGCGGATGTCAGAATTGAAATTTACCTGCCCGGCGAGGACGGTTCCCTTTCCCTGTTCCGCACGCAGGTCTCCGACGAAAGCGGCATCGCGGAATCCGTTCCCATCCCCGCACCGGCACAAAGCGAATCGCTTTCCCCGGGCAGTCCGTATCTTCCGTATACCACGGCGCTCGTCCGTGTGTTCCGGGACGGCTATTACCCCGAGGAAGCAAGAGAGGTTCCCATTTTTGCCGGAGTGAAATCCTTACAATACTTCGACCTTGTTCCGCTTGCGGAAAGCGGACAGTATAAAGCACCGACCGGAGAGCTCGTCATCGTCTCGGAGCATATTCCGGACGGTCTGAACTGAAAGGAGGCTTCCGTCCATGCCAAGTGCCGTCCCTGTCATTCCCTCCGTCATCACCGTGCATCTCGGACCGCCGGATGCCGATGCGCCGAACATCACCGTTCCGTTTTCCGATTACATCAAGAACGTCGCATCCAGCGAAATCTACCCGACCTGGCCGGAAAACGCCATCCGTGCGAATATGTATGCCCAGCTGTCCTTTGCCATGAACCGCATTTATACCGAATATTACCGTTCCCGCGGATACGATTTCGACATCACCAATTCCACCGCCTACGACCAATATTTCGTCAACGGGCGGAACATCTTTGACAACATCGACCGCATCGCCGATGAAATTTTCAACAGTTATGTTGCGCGCGGCGATGCCATTGAACCGTATTTCACGCAGTACTGCAACGGCACCACCGTCACCTGCGAGGGTCTTTCCCAGTGGGGAACCGTTCCGCTTGCCGAGCAAGGAAAACTGCCGTATCAGATTCTGCAATATTATTATGGCGATGATGTCCGCGTGGTGTCGGGCGTTCCGGTTGAGGACATTCCGGAATCCTATCCCGGTGTCCCGCTGCGCTCCGGCTCCATCGGCAACGACGTCAAGAATCTCCAACTCCGCTTAAACCGCATCTCCCGCAATTATCCCGCCATCCCGAAGATCTATCCTGTGGACGGCATCTTTGCCGTAGAGACCGAGGATGCGGTGAAAGCGTTTCAGCGTATTTTCAATCTCACCCCCGACGGCGTGGTCGGACCCGGGACATGGTATTCCGTCCAGCGCATCTTCAACGCGGTCAAACGGCTCAACGAGCTGAATTCCGAGGGTCTGCGCATCACGGACATTTCGACCGCATTTCCGGAAACCTTGCAGGAGGGCGACCGCTCCCTTGCCGTGCAGAGCCTGCAATATCTGCTTGCCTACATCGCGCAGTTCGTCAACAGCGTTCCGCCCATACCCATCACCGGGTATTTCGGAGAGCAGACGACGAATGCGGTCAAAGCCTTTCAGCGCACCTACGGTCTGACCCAGGACGGCATTGTCGGCGCGTATACCTGGGATGCCATTTACGATGTCTACCGCGGCATCGTCACCTCCCAGCCGCCGTCGTCGTTTCTGAATACGCCCGTTCCGTTCCCGGGAACCTTCCTTGTGCGGGGCGCGGAGGGGGAAGACGTTCGGTTATTGCAGGAATATCTCAACACGATCGCCGGCGTGTGGAAAGAACTGACCCCGTTCAACGTCACAGGCTATTTCGGAAATGCGACCTACAACGCCGTAGTTGCATTTCAGGAGCTGTACGGCATCGAGCCGAACGGCGTGGTCGGCCCCATCACTTGGGCGGCAATCGCATCGGAGGCAAACGACATCACCGAGGGCAATCTCCGTTCCCCGGGCCAGTTCCCGGCAAATTTTGAATAAAGGAGGACATTATGCCAGCAGCTGTCATTGACACAACGGTTTCAGACCCCAACATCCGCGAGCTTCAGACACTTCTGCGCGGACTGTCCCATATGCTGCCCGACGCGGGAATCCCGCTTGTCGCCGTCACGGGCGTTCCGAACGACCAGACCGAAAACGCCGTCCGCAGTTTTCAGCGCTTCAAGGGACTGCTCGAAACGGGAAACGTCGACCTTGCGACCTGGACCGCCATCGTCACAACATATGAGGAGCAATATGCGCCCTTCGTTCCCGGTGCGCCGCTGTTTCCGCTGTACAACGCCGCGCTTGCCCCCGCTTCTGACCGCATTCCGTATTTCACGGAGCTATTGCAGGTGATGCTCCGCACCATATCCGGCACATCGGGGTTCTTCCCATCTCCCGCCGTCACGGGTGTCTGGGACGATGCGACAGCCGCCGCCGTTTCCGTCATTCAGATGCTCTCCGGACTCCCGGCAACGGGAAAGCCGGATCTTCCCACCTGGAACGCGCTGGCGGGAATGTACAATCAGGAAATGCGAAAAGTTCAATCGGTGCCGCCGATCGAAAATCCGTATTAGATATGCTTGATAACCTGTCACCATCTATTTGAAACAGTGCATACTTGATAGGTATTATCCCGGTCAGAATGCGGTTATCGGACATATCTATTGAAAAAAGAAACCGGTACAGGCAAAACGTCTGTATCGGCTCTTTGTTTTTGGGATTCAGAAATGCTTAAAAAAGAATGTGGTACATTGCAAAGATCACCATGTCGCCGCCGGCAAACAAGATCTGTCCGTTTTCGTATGTAAACGGGATCTCCTCATCGGCTTCATCCTTTCCGCCGACACGGATGATTTTCTTCGGTGCTGCTTCCGACCGGACGGAAATGCCAAACGACTGACGCGGCAGAAGCTCATCCGTTGCAAGCAGGTCAACGGCGTTAAGGAGCAGTTCGTTTTCCGCCCGGAATGTCACGATCTCAACCCCGCGGGGGGCTGTGGTGGTGACGGTCGGTGTGAGATACTCCGAAAGCAGGGACAGAAGCAGATTGCGGTGGGAACGGCGCTGGTCAAACGCAATGGGTGCCGCCGACCAGATGACCTGTCCCGCGCCAACGGATCGCTTCACAAGCACCGGAATGTCCGTCGTAACCCCGGGCGGGTTGGAATGAATGGAGGCAAAGTGGTGGCTGTCCTGTCCCGGCGTGGTATAGGGAAGTGTGAGGGTCGCAAGAATTTCGCAGTCCGCAAAGTTTTCCAGTATCGGCAGTTTCCCTTCAATGGGAAGCGGATATTTTTCGTTGAATTCCCCGAAATACGGTTTTCCCGCCGCTGTCGGCGCAAGATAGGTCACGCATGATGCGGTGTACTCTTTGAGCGATGCACCGATGAGGGCGGAGAGCAGTTCGGGTTCCTCGGCACCGGAGAGGTACAAGGTTCCGCCGTTTTCCACATACCGGATAAGGTCGGCGCAGTTCTGCGCTGTGATGCCTGCGATCTGCGGTGCGAGAATGCACTGCAGGGCGGCGGTCTTTTCGTTACCCGTTGCGGCGTTGGAGATGACAGACACGGGGATGTGTGCTTCGATGAGCGTCTTTGTCGCCGAAACCGCACATTTCTTGTTGTCGAAACTTTGTCCTGACGTGTTGAACCGTCCCGTCGTCGCATAATACACACCGACGTCCGACAGCATCTCCCCATAGAAATACATTTCATACGGGATCTGGCGCTCAAATACCTTTCCGATGCGGTCATAGACACGGCGGTCCAGCGTTCCCACCGGGTCAATGGCGTCGATGACGAACGATGCGCCGTGATGGGCGGCGGTCAGCATGACCTCAACGGCAAGCGTTTCCTCCGTTTTGGAGTTGGTATGCGCGTACAGCGTGCGGTCACAGCGGCAGGTCATGTATTCAAATGGCTGATGTTTTGTCACACCATAAAAATATTTCGCCGTGAATGAGTGGTTGTAAAGGTCTCCGTACAAGTCGCCGCCCGTGTAGTCGCACTGCTCGTTGACGATTTCCGAGGAGCAAGTGAGACTGGAATCGGAGGCAACGGCATTGGCATAATTGTGCTCAACGGAGATGCCGTTCCACATGGCTTTCGTCTTTTCGGTCACAAGGCGCGCAAAGTCTCCGAGCCACGCGGTGCGCAGGTCGTTGAACGCGCGGAAATCGGGATCGTTCCAGTTTACCGCGGGGAATTCGGTTTTTCCCGTTGCAAGCCGGTATTTTTCTTTGCAGGCAGGACAATGGCAGATGTCCGGCCAGAAGGTCATGTCGTAGAACATTCCCTCGAGATTCGGGAAATATTCCGCCATTTCCTCGATCTGCGCAAGGACGAACGCGCGGTATTCTTCATTGTTCGGACAGCACAGACCGTAGCGGCTGTTCCCGTCACGCCGGGACTTGCCGTTGGCATCCACGATCTGCCAATCGGGATGACGGTCAGCCTCGACTGTGTTGTAGATCAGACTGTAATACCCGACGGGATGCATCCCGTTTTCCAGGCAGAGATCGACCAGACGGCGCATTCCGTCAGCGCGGGAACCGGTGAACGCGCGGTGTGTGTGCCCGACCTTCGTCGGGAAATAGCAGTGTCCGACATGGGATTGCAGATACAGCATCGGTGCTTCGATGCGGCCGAGTTTCAGATTCTCCGCATAGGTTTCGGGAGAAAATTCCGATAAGAACCGCTCGTCCCAGTCTTCAATGTGCATATCCACCAGATTGCGGCGGTAGCAGTTTGTATACCACGGTGTTTTCATAATATCCTCTTTATCTTTCATAAATATATTTTTCGCCCGGACGGAAGATGTGATATTTCTGTGCGGGGTTCAGCCCCTCCAGCGTATCGACAAAAATCGCGGGATTCAGCTGATTCACTTTGTAGAGATCAATGTGGACGGGGATCAAAAGCTCTGCGCCCGTGTTCTTTGCCAGCGTTATCGCCTCTGTGCAGTCGAAGTTGCCGATGATGCCTTTTTCATACCGGCGGTAATAGTCGCGGCCGTTGACCGGGAGAATCAGGATGTCCGTATTCCGGATGCGTTTCTCAAGCCCGTCCCAGAGACAGCAGTCGCCCGCATGGTAGACGGATACGGCATCTTCTCCGTCCCCGAACAAAAGCCGGAATCCGCCCTCCTCATACTGCCCAGCCTCATCGGGGTGCAGTTCTTCATGCGCCGCGGGAACATTCGTGACGGTGATGTCATTACAGAGCGAAACGGTTTCATCGTTATCAAGTGCCCGGATGCGTTCTGCCGGAACACCCAGTTCTGCAAAGCGGCGCGCAACGGCGTGGGTGCCGAGAAAAACGGCTTTTGTATTTACCGACAAAAGTGCCGACAGGGTATCGGGGTCGGTGTGGTCGTAATGGGTATGGGTGCAGAGAACATAATCCACAAACGAAAGGTCATGCGCATCCATCGGCGCGGGGTACAGCCGTTTCCACGGAACGAGTTCCGATGAACAATTCCGATCCACATAATCGGAAAGATACCCGTCCACCAGAACGGTCTTCTGCCGGTATGCGAACAGAAAACCGACCTGACCGAGATACCACATCGCGATCTGATGAGGGGACAAGCGGGAGAGCGTATTTTTTACAGAGACTGCGGAAAGCATATGCGTGCTCCTTATCAAATGATTTTTTCAATAAGTTTCAGATGGGATATTGACAATTCTGTCACGCGGTGATATAATTGATATGCTATCATCATTATAGCAGGTAATGGTTAAAAAGTCAAGTGCTTTTGCGCAAAAAAGAGGGGAAAGTGATAGAATGCAATTTCATTCACCGAAATACGGCAATCAGCAGGACATGAAGACCGCGAACGCGACCGGGCTGTTTGCGCACATCCGTGCAAGAGGGCAGGTCACACGCAAGGAGCTGGAAGCGGAGACCGGACTGTCGTGGGGGGCTGTCTCCAACCTCACCGCGGGACTCCTGGAAGCCGGCTACATCACGGAGCAGAAAGCGGACAGTCCCGTTGGCAATTCTGGGAACGACAGCCCCACAGGTACAGGTACTGCCGGGCGCATTCCGACCGTACTGTGTGCCGCCGCCGCCCCCCACTGTGTCTTGGGACTGGACATCAACCGCTCCGGCTTTTCGGGCGTTGTGATGAATTACCGAAATGAAATTCTTGCCCAGGCAAATGCCCGTGCAACAGCGGCCGCCGACTGCACCAATCTTGACGGAATGTTACATGATGTCATCCGTTTTGCCCGTCATATGCAGACCCTTGTCCCGCCGGGATACCACCCCACTGCGGCAGGCATTGCCATGCAGGGGATCGTGGATGCAGAAAACGGCATCTCCGTTTCCATGCCGGAATGCCGCGGGTGGCGGGATGTGCCGCTTTCCCACCATGTAGAGACGGTTCTCGGCATTCCCGTGCGGCTGGCGCACGACCCGGACTGTCTTCTGATCGCGTGCAATCCCTCCCCCTCTCTCCGGGACGCCGTGCTTCTGCGTCTGGACTGCGGCATCGGCATGGCGGTCATGACGGACGGGCATCTGCACACCCGTCCCGGTATCTATGAGATCGGGCATATTCCGATTAAAGAAGACGGCGCGGAATGTGTCTGCGGGAAACGCGGGTGTCTGGAAGCCTATGCTTCGGAAACGGGGCTGATGCGGCAGACGGGACTTCCCTTTGATGTCCTCTGCGGACGTGCGCGGGCGGGAGACGAGGGGGCGAAGGCGGCGTTTTCCCGTGCGGCGGATGCGCTTGCGCACGCGGCTTCGTATGCCTGTTCTCTGCTTTGTGTCCGGAATCTGATCCTCTGCGGCAGTATGCTTCGGGCGAAAGACTTGTTTCTCGATGCATTTTTTGCACGGCTGAATGTCGTCTCGCGCGGAGATGCGCCCCATGTAGTCGTGACGGAAGACGGTAATGCCGCCGTTGGCGCGGCGATGCTGGCATCGGAGCTTTCGGTCAAAATATGACCGGCTCGGACAATGAATATCATAAATCATCCATTTATAGAAAGAAAGGAATCTCATCATGAAAGCTGTACAGATTCAGAAACCCCACGAAATGTCGCTCATCGAGACCCCAATCCCCACGCCACCCGCAGGCTTTGTGCGCGTGAAGGTCAAAGCCGCCGCCATCTGCGCAACGGATCTGGAGGTCATTGACGGCAACATTCCCGCCAATTATCCGCTGATCCCCGGCCACGAATGGAGCGGCATTGTCGATGCCGTCGGCTCGGAGGAGGATGCGCATTGGATTGGACGGGCGGTCATCGGTTCCAACGACGTGGTCTGCTGTAAATGTGATGCCTGCCGCTCCGGCAACTGGCGTTACTGCAAGGATTTTGAGGAGATCGGCTTCCGCCGCAACGGTGCCTATGCGGAATACGTCATCGTTCCTTCTTACGGACTTGCCGAAAAGCCGGACAACGTTCCGTTTGAGGAAGCCGCACTGTGCGAACCGCTCGGCGTGGCACTCGGAACGATGGAAAAAGCCGGTGCGAAATTCGGCGACACGCTGATGATCATGGGTGCAGGTTCCATCGGGCTGTGTATGCTCGCGGTCGGGCGCACGATGGGAATGCGGAAAATCGTTGTCTGCGCCACCAGCAAAAAGCGCCTGAAGATCGCGGAACAGATGGGTGCGTATGCGACGATCGCGACAAAAGAGGAAGATCTGATGGCAAAAATGGCACAGTACCATCCCGGCGGAACCGATGTCATCATCGATGCGACCGGCATTGAGGAATGCCTGCAATCCTGCTTCAAGCTGGCGCGCAAGGGCGGATGCGTAGCACTGGCGGGTTACGGCCGCGGAAAGATGATGTCCATCCGCGTGGACGACATCCACGTCAACAATCTGCGCGTGGTCGGCGCCGGAAACAACTGGAATCAGCACAAAAAAGCCATCACACTGATGGCGGACGGGGTTATCAACCTCTCCGCATTCGTGACCAACCGTATCCGGCTGGAAGACTTTGAAACCGGCATCTCGCTTGCCCGTACCCGTCCCGACGGCTTTGTCAAAGCGATTTTTGTTCATGAATAACCCTAAAACGCCTGCATTTCTCGGCATCGACCTCGGTACATCGTCGGTGAAACTGATTTTGGTAGCACCGAAGAACTCTCCATCCGCAGGTGACACGCCATCCGTGCCGATCATCCGGAAATCCGGCGCATCCTATGAGGAAATTTCCCCCGCCGGCTGGTATGCGGCACTGTGCCGTGCGGCGCGGGAGCTGGAACTGTCTGCAGGTGAGGTGACTGCCGTCGGACTGTCGTCGCAGGTCGGAACGTATATTATCAATGGCACCGATGTCCTTTCGTGGAACGACCCCTGCGGACAGAACGAATGCGCGGAGATCAAGCGCCGCTATCCAAAGGACACCTTTCTCCGGGAAATCCGGATGCCACATCCCGACATTGCCTCATATCCTCTGCCAAGATTATTGCACATTTCCGAAAACTTTTCTCCCATCCGGGAAATCTGTATGCCGAAAGACATCCTGTGCGAACATCTGACGGGTCAAAGGGTGTCCGACCCCTATTCGTGGCGCGGACTTTCCGACACGGTGTCAGGCCGGTTCAGTCCGTATTTTCTTTCTGAAATTACCAAATGGGGCATCCCCTCCTCCGCTCTGCCGCCGCTGTGCAGTCCCGTTTCCTGTATCGGTACGATAACGGAAACTGCCGCCGGGGAGACGGGCATTCCTGCCGGAACACCGGTTTACCTTGGGATGAACGACTTTTTCTGCTCCCTTGTGGGCATGGGCATGACGGAAGTGGGCGATGCGTTTGACATCACCGGGACAAGCGAGCATCTGGGCGTGATGGAAGACATTCTGCATCCGGACACCGCGATGGTATCGAGTCCCTATCCCTGTGGCGGGGGAAGTGGTACTTCCCTTTACGTTCATTACGGCGTGACGGCATCCTCCGGTGCATCGCAGAAGTTTTCCCTCTCGGAGCTTGGGGTCAGAACACCGGACATCGAGGGGTGTCTTGCGCGGCGTGCGCCCATCTTTCTGCCGTATCTGAATGGGGAACGCGCGCCCATCTTTGACCCGGATGCGCGCGGGACGTTTTTCGGCATCGGCACGGAGACCACACGAGAAGACCTTGCCTATGCGGTATTGGAGGGTGTTGCGTTCAGCCTTTACCACATTTACACAGAAATGGGTTCTCCTGCTCTGAACACGCTCCGTGTCAGCGGCGGTGCTTCGCGCGACCCGATCCTGAACCGTCTGAAAGCGCTTCTTCTCGGCACTACGCTCTGCACCCTTTCGGAAAACGACACCTCTGCGCTCGGTGCCGCGATGTGTGCGGCGGTCGGATGCGGCTTCTCGGCCGGATTTTCATCTGCGGCAGAGGTGTTCAACCGCCCCCTTGAAACGTTTTCGTATCATCCGGATACCGACGGAGAATTGCGCCGGAAGCTTCTCGACCGCTTCGCCGTTTACCGCGGACTATACCCGGCGCTCAAAGGGGCATTCGGTCAATGGAAAACCATATTGTAAAGAAGGAATATCATATGAACTGTGTCATTTTCGGCGCGGGCAAGATCGCCCGCGGCTTTATCGGACATCTTCTGTATTTACAGAACATCCCGTTCGTCTTCGTGGAACGCGCGGACGCGCTCTGCGACCTCATCAACGAACGCGGTCAGTATACCGTCAACATCCTCGGCGCACCGGAAAAGAACTGCGTCGTCCGCGGCGCGCGTGCGCTGAAATTCTCGGAGGAGGATGAGATCGTCTCCGCCATTGCAAACGCGGATGCGGTCTTCAATGCGGTCGGCGGCAAGAATCTCGAACAGATCATTCCGTTCTACGTCCGGGGCATTGAACAGCGCGCAAAGAACGGCGGCGGGGACATCAACTTCATCACCTGCGAAAACTGGAAACAGCCAGCGGACATTCTGCGCCGCGGCATCGAAGCGGCGATTTCCGACGATGTAAAAGCGTTTTTGCAGGAGCACGTCGGCATAACGGAAGCGGTCATCATGCGTTCCGCCATTGAAGCGGACAAGGAACTGCTTGCGAGCGATCCTCTGATCGTCAACGTGCAGGACTTCTGGGAGCTTCCCATTGACGCCTCCCGCGTGAAAGGCGAACTTCCGCCCCTGCCGGAGATCCGTGCCATTCACGAATTCACCGGATTTCTCGAGCGGAAATTCTACACCTACAACGCCGCCAACGGCACGGTCTCGTTCCTCGGTGCGATGCTCGGGTATGAAAAAATCGCCGATGCGGCACACGACGAATGGATCCTCTCCATTCTCGACGGTGTTTATATGGAAACCGCGCAGGCATTGTCGAAAAAGCACGATTTCCCGCTGGACGAACAGCTTGCGTTCACGCTGACCTCCAAGCGGAAATTGCAGGATTATACCATCGTTGACTTCATTGAGCGGAATGCCCGCGATCCCATGCGCAAGCTCGGCCCCGATGACCGTCTGGTCGGCTCGGCGCGGCTGGCATATTCTTATGGGATCCTGCCGGAAAATCTCTGCACGGCGATCGCGGCAGCGATTTTCTATTACAACGAAAACGACGAATTTGCGCGCCAGCTGAAAGACCTTCGCACGCAAAAGGGTGTAAAGTACGTCATTAAAAATGTCTGCAAGCTGGATCCGGACGGAGAACTGGGATGCCTGATCCTTGTAAAAATTGATATGCTGAAAGCGGAGGGGAAACTGCATGAATAAGATTGCGATCATCGGCGCCGGAAAGACCGGGCGCGGATTCATCGGGCGGCTTTTGTGGGAAGCTGGAAAAGAATTCATTTTCGTTGACAAAAACCGGGAACTGGTGGAAGAGCTGCGGCGGGAGGGGGCGTTTCCCGTTCACTTCTTTGGCAGATGCCGGGAGACGATGACGGTAAATGGGTTCCGTGCCTACACATGGGAAGACGAAGAAACTGCCGCGGCACTTGCCGCGTGTGACCTCATTTTCGTCTCGGTCGGCGGGACGAATCTGCCCGCGGTCGGCGCGGAATTAAAGAAACGGTTATCCGCAGACAAGCCGTATGCCGTGATCACCTGCGAAAACGCATCGAAGCCGTCGAAAACGCGGTCGGATGCGATCGGTCTTGACAACGTGCGGGTATCGGAAGCGACGGTTTTCTGCACGACGAACGACGGCGGCAGAGGTACAGACGGTGCGCCGCTTGCCATTCATTCGGAGAACTATCCGTATTTACAGTGTGATGCCGACCTGCTCGGAGAGTTAGCGGACGGAATCAACATTCCGCAGATACGGACGATTCACTGCTTTGGCAATTTCCTGACCCGGAAGCTGTTTACCTACAATGCAGCAAGCGGCATCATTGCGTACATGGGCTGGCTTTACGGCTACAGCGATTACAGTGCGGCGGCAAACGATGAACGCATTCTTGCCCTGCTTGACCGAAATTACGCCGTCACGAACCGCGTGCTCTGTGCGGAATTCGGTTATGACCCGGACGACCAGGCGGAATTTGCACTTCTGTCGAAAAAGAAATTCACCGACCGCACCATCTCCGACACGATCTCCCGCAACGCGCGCGAACCGCAGAGAAAGCTTCTTCCCGCGGAACGTGTCATCGGCCCTCTGACAGTCATCGCCCGGCACGGGGAAGACACCTCGGTACTCGAAATGACCGCCGCCGCAATGCTGTTATACGATGCGCAGGAGGAAGATGCGTGGCGGGAAATCAAAGTCGAAAAAACGCCCCGCGAGATTCTGCGGGACATCTGCGGTCTGCCGGACGACCATCCATCCGTGGAACGGATCCTCTCTTATCGGGACGAATTTGAGAAAGCGATTCCCGGCAGATGACGGACCGTGTGACCGTTGCCGTCATTGAGGACGACAGTTCCATCGGTGATGTTCTGGAAATACTGCTCTCCCGCGCCGGATACCATGTTCTGCGCGCCTATTCCGGCACGGAAGCGGAATGCCGGAGGTACATCGTGTCACGGTGACGGATGTCCGTATCCTTGCGCGGGTGCTGGACGACATGGGACTTTCCTATAAATTCAGGATGATGCGGTGGGGGATTTTTCTGTCACCCTTTCCCCGGATGGGAAAATGACGTTTTCCAATTCCGCGCCTGCGATGGACGAGCTGATGCTCGGACGGCTGTTTGACCGGTATTATACTGTGGAGACCGGGCGCGGGAAAAGCGAGCTGGGACTGTCACTTGCAAAGGATCTGGCGGAAAAGATAGGTGGGACTGTCGCTTGCAAAGGATCTGGCGGAAAAGATAGGTGGGACGGCGGATGCTTCGTATGCAGATGGAAAAATGAAGATCACGGTCAGATTATAAATATAAGGAAACCGGGTGTACGGCAATCTGTGTTCTGCCGCATACCCGGTATGTTTTATGTTACTGTTTCATAACTTTCTGCTTTGCAATCACGCCATGTAGATAACCGACACAGACGACCGTCAGCACACAGGAGATGGCGGACAGCACCTGCTGACCTGCCGCAGGAATGCCGAACACCGTATTCCCGGCATTCTGCACCACGGACAGAATCCTTGCGCCGACAAGGGAGGACGCAAATCCGACCACGCCGGAAATGCTGTTTTTGATTGCCATCGCTTCCACGAAATACGTTTCATCGACATAACTGTACACGATGTTGCTGGAATTCTGGTTGGTTCCGGCAAAACTGACATCGTACAGGACAGTATAGAGAATGATGCACCACCAGGTGCTCTTTGTCGTGAACATATTGAGCGCGAACGCCGCAGCGGCGATGCAGAGCGCAAGCTCCATTCCGCGCGCAAAGGAGGTTCTGTCGGAATACCGTCCGAACAGCTTTGACAGTGCGAAGCGGCAGAGATTGCCCGCGATGTTGATGATCTGTATCGTTCCGACGGTCAGGAGAAGGTCTCCCGTTTTGTAAGTTCCGAGAAACCCGACTGTCATATACTTTGCCGCGCTCCACAGGGACATCAGGATGATGACATGGACGAAGTTTTTATTTCCGAGCGTGTTTGAGAGAACCTCGCGCATGGAATGCGACGGATGAGGTTCTGCGGCGGATACCTCCGCGTGCGGCTTTGCAATCATCAGCAGACAGACAAGACAGCATACTGCCAGAATCAGTCCTGCCACAGCGATGAACAAGAATCCTGCTTCCAGCCGTCCGAGACTTTCACAGCGGTCGATGACAACGCCGACAATTAAGGTGAAGACCATGCCCGACAGAAGCGAAATCATTTCCTTTGCCGCCGAATAGGAGGCTCGCTTGGCGGGGTCAACAAAGCTGTTTGCCCATTTGAACAGCATGGAACCGACAAAATAATTGCCGAAATACGCAAACAACAGGCACAGGATGATCAGTACCGTCTTTACCCCGCCGGAAACCGGGAGGAACGGAATCAGGTACAAGCTGACGAACAGCACACATCCGAGAATATTGAAAAAGACGACTGTACGTTTCGTATTGCGGATGCGCCGGACAAGGAACACCGCGGTCAGCTGGAACAGGAACGCCGCCGAGATAAACGACGATATGATACCGATGAGCCAGTCGTCCAGTCCGACATACATCAGGAGCTTGGCAAGATAAGCATCGGATACCAGGATCGCAATGAAATATTCAAATGCCGCCTGCATACAGTAAGCACGGCGGGAGCGTTTGTAGGGGGGTGTGGAATAAAGGTCGGGCTGTGTGGGATGTGTGGGCTGCATAACGGTGTAGTTCTCACTTTCGGGTAAAATCTTCACTTATAGGATACACGCTTTCTCCGGTTTGTCAAGAGGTTTTCGGCGGAAATCATTTCGTAAATATGACGAAAATGGTGGTTCAGTTCACAAGGCGGTTGTTTTCCAGCTTTGTCCGTTTGTAATAGATGAATGTCAGCGCGGAACACAACAGCCATCCTGCGGGGTATCCCATCGCAATCGGCAGAATCGTGTTGGAAATGAAGTTTGCCATGATATACAGATAAAGCTGACGGAAGACAACAAACGAGCACAGCATGATGACCATCGGTGCACGGCTGTTGCCCGCACCGCGGAGCGCACCGGAGTAGACCTGATTGACACAGCAGAGGATATAGAACGGCGTGATGCGGGACAAAAACAGCGAACCGTATTCCACGACCTCCAGCTTGTCGTTGAAGAATGCGACCATATTGTCCGAGAACACGATGACCGGTATCATGACGACCGCGGTGGAAAGGAATGCCAGAATCAGCGCGGTATCCGCGCCGCGGCGGGCGCGTTTTGGCTGATTGTGTCCGAGGTTTTGCCCGACGAACGTCGTGGATGCGAGGGCAAGCGACTGCATCGGCAGGAAGATAAGCTGGTCGATTTTGGAATATGCCGTCCATCCCGCCATACAGTCCGTACCGAAATAATTGATATAGGACTGCACGAAAACATTGGAAAAAGACGTGATCGCCATCTGGACGGCGGCAGGGATGCCGACACGGATAATCTTTTTCATCATGTCCGCATGGATATGCAGTGCGCGGAACGAGAAATGCACACAGCTGTCTGTGCGGATGAGAGTCAGCATGACAAGCATCGCAGAGGTACACTGCGCAATGACAGTCGCAAGCGCGACACCCTCCACGCCCATATCAAACACAAGAACGAACACAAGGTCGAGTACCGTATTGATAACGGCGGAAACGACCAGAAAATAGAACGGTCTCTGCGAGTCTCCTACCGCACGGAGAATGCCCGCGCCCATATTATAGAGCATCAGACCGATAACGCCGGCAAAATAGATGGTCAGATAGGCGGTGGATTCCGGGAGGACGTCCGCCGGGGTCTTCATGAATTGCAACATGAACGGGGTCATGGCAATGCCGATAAAGGTAAACGCCACGCCCATGATGAGCGTCATCAGAATCGAGGTATGTACCGTCCGCTGAACATCTTCATATTTCTTTGCACCGTAATACTGCGATATGACAACACCTGCGCCGCTGGCGAGTCCGGAAAAGAAACCGATGAGCATATTGATGACAGGACCTACCGTACCGACGGCGGAAAAGGCTTCATTTGAGACATAGTTGCCGACGACCCATGTATCGACGGTGTTGTATAATTGCTGGAAAATATTGCCGACCAGAAGCGGAAGCGCGAACATCAGAAGATGCCGGATGATGGAACCCTCCGTCATATCAACGTCCCGTTTCGGGCGGATGAGTTTCTGTAATATGGATACGGCCATGATGGTTGTCGATCCTTTCCTTGTTGTACAGCTTGTGCGATAAAGCAGGACGACTCGCGGAATGCGGAGCAGTTGTCGTTGCCAAGGTATCGCATGACTTGTCATATTTGGAAAACTGCACCAATATTATAGCACATTCTCTGACAGAAATCAAGTCCTATCTTGACTTTTATCCGCATATCTGCTGTAATTAAGGTATCATATTTCCACACGAAAAGGAGAAGCCGTTTTCGTTCTGCTTCATATTCAATATCCCCAAACAGGCGGGGCCGCGTCCCGATGTTTCATCGAAACCAACGGTTATGCGGACATCTGGGCAAATCTGCGCGGTTTGTACCTTTAATACAAGCCGGAGTACGGTATTTCTGTATCCTGTCCTGCGCCCTCTGTCCAAAAGACAAATGTACAGGTTGAACAACCACTCCGGCTTATTTTTATTCGTTTTATTTATTCTGTTTCCGTTTTCTCTCCCGCCCCCCCACATTGACAATCACGACTGATCCCAAAATACAGACGATTCCCGCAATTTTCTGCCAATTCATCGCCTCATGGAAGATAACGACCGACAGGACGGTGCTGACAACCGGTTCCACAGTGGCAAGGATGCCGGCGGTTCCCGGTTCTGTGCCGCGCAGGCCGGCGGTATAGGCAAGATACGGGACAAGGCAGGTCACGGGGCCGAACGCAAGCAGGGTCGGCACGACCCACGGCGCCGTGGGAGATATACAAATTTCCGCAAGATTTCCGACATTGGCAAACGGCAGGGCGGCAAGGGAGACCAGCACGAACGTGTAGAACGTGACCGTCATGGTATCGTACTTTTCCACGCCGTAACGTCCGAAGATGCTGTAAAGTCCGTAGCAGAGTCCCGACACCACACCCGCGAGAATGCCCGGCACGGAAACGGCGGCACCCGGTGTCAGGAGTCCCGACACGAGAAAGCATCCGAACACGGTGACGGCAATGGCTGTGATCTTCTGCACGGTCAGCCGTTCCCCGAACAGGATCGCCGAGAAGATCAGAATGAATGCGGGAGAAGTATAGAGCAATGCCGCCGCGATGGAAAGGGAGCAGAGCTGCATGGCGATCTGGTTGCACACGGTGAACGCCGTGAAGCTGATGATTCCCGTTCCGATGAAGATCCACGCATCGCACAGGCGGAAGCGGAACTTGCTTTTATCTGTTACAAGGATATAAAGTCCGAGCAGTACCGTTGTGACCGCCGCGCGGACGAAGACGATCTGCATCGTGGAAAAGCCTGCCTGCCGCAGGTATGTGACAAATGTGCCGAGCGTTCCCCAGAGCAGTCCGGAGAGAAGGATGAGGAGAATGGGGGCGGCGGAGGATTTCATTTTCATCCGATCACGACCGTATATTCACCCGAACCGAGCGTTGTGCCGGCGGAATACGCTTCCCCGTTCACGGTCACGTCCCCGCCCGCATCGACGGTACAGCGCGTTCCCGTCGGGACGTACAGCGTGCAGACGTGCGCATCCCCGTTCTCTCTGATTGACACGGCAATCTTTCCGGCGGCGGTATGCATGGTCATGGACACGTCGTCCATGCCGGCAACGAAGCACGGTGCAAACGCAAATTCCGCAAAGCCGGGTTTCGTCGGGCGGATGCCGCAGAGGTGCGTGTTGACAGCATACAGGAATCCGCCGTGCATCGGATGGTTATAGGACGAAACGCCCTTGTCCGGATCGGCGATGTTTTTCATGTCGGGTGCTTCCCACATGGACGTCGCACCGTCGTCGAGCATGGTACCGAAGCTCGGATGCTCCCGATTGAACAGAAACCGCATCGCATCGTCGCCGTATCCCGCTTCCATCAGTGCGGGAACCAGATACTTGTTTGCATAAATACCGGTCGGCATCGCAAAATCATCCTTTGCCATGCGGCGGCGCAGACCGGCAAGGAGTGCCGCTTTTCCGCCGTCGGGATACAGGCCTGTCAGAAGTGCCACGCCGTCCGTGCCCCAATAGCCGTAATCGTCGGTTTCGGCGCAGTAGAAGTGACGGATGAAGGATTCTTTTATTTTTGCGGCAAGATCGCGGTAATATGCGGGGTCTCCGTATCCGAATGTCTCTGCCAGCTCCGCCATGCGGATGCAGATCTCATAGAACATGAGGGTGGAGGAATGTGTGACCGGCATTCGGCGCGGACCGTTGTTGCCCTCGGCGGGATCCCAGTCCCCAAGTCCCTCGGAGATGAGATAGTCCTCGGAACGCGCAAGCTCGTGCTGCACCCATTTTTCCATCAGATCCCAGTTGCGCGTGACGGCTTCCCTGTCGCCGCAGTAGCGGTACATATAATACGGAAGGATGATCTGCGCACATCCCCACAGCGGACTTGCTTCGCCGCATCCGCGCTTGCCGGGGGAGATCATCTGCCATGTTCCGTAGACCTCGGTCGTTGAGCGGATGTCGTCAAGGTATTTTTCGTAGGATGCGGTGCTGTCGTAGTTCAGAAGACCGTAATTGCACACGACCTCAGCGTCCCCGAGCCATCCGCACTTTTCTCTTGCGGGACAGTCCTCGGGCAGACCATGGAAGTTGGACTGATAGGTGTTCTGCATGACCGACAACAGAGCATTCCAGTCTGCATCCGGCGTTCTGATGGTCGCTGTGATCTTCATATCGGTGGAAAGCTGGATACCGGTCAGCATTTCCGTGCGCGGCATCGTGCCGTAACCCTTGGAAAGATCGTGGATGCCCGTGACCTCCACATAGCGGAAGCCGTGATAGGAGAGCCGCGGACGGAAGACCTCTCCCGCCGCATCGCCGCGGCTGATGTACATATCCTGTTGGATGCACTGGGTCGCAAACGCGCCGGTGGAACGGACGTCGAGCGTTCTCGCCGCCGTCAGGTTCTCCGCATACCGGAACACATACACTGCGCCGCGCGGGGACTGCGGCAGGTGAAATTCAACGGTTCCCGCCATATTTTCGCCGATGTCAAAGATCCATGCGCCGTCGTCCTTGCCGCTTGCACACCACACGTTCTTTGCGGGTAAGCGGCGGATCTCTCTGACCGGGGGCATCAGGCAGGGCGTGAGAACGCCTTTGGGAGTCTCGTCGGCGACGACCGTTCCCCACTCGTCCTCTTCCCCGTCATACAATGCAAAATCCGGGGTCTCCAAGCGGCAGTCGTAGGTCTCCCCTGCGTAGATGTTGTTGGAGGAGATGGGACTATATTTGTATTTCCAGTGTTCGGTATCGGACACGATGACCTGCTTTGTTCCGTCATCCAGCGTGATCTCCAAGCGCGCAGCAAGGCATTCGTTTCCGTATACAAAGCCCTTCCATCCCCAGACACGGCTCTGGGCATAAAAGCCCTCTCCAAGCAGGACGCAGAGCGCGTTTCCGCCGTTGCACAGATATTCCGTGACGTCAAACGCGCGGTAGAGCACGGTCTTTTCGTAATTGGTCATCGGCGGGTCAACGACGTAGTCCTCGATTCTGGTGCCGTTTATGTAATACTCCGCGCATCCGAGACCCGAGGCGTACAGAACGGCTTTCTTTACGTTCTTTGTCTCAAACTTCGTGCGCAGGTACGGTGCCCAGCCGGAGATGTGCTTCTTTGGCTTGATCCACTGCATCCCCCCCCATTCATCAGGTAAAATTTCCGTGTGGACGGGATGGGACAGCGCGGCACACTCCCCGTGGTTGTCTGTAACGGTCACGGTGACAGTATAATCGGTGCGGCTGTCAAGGGCCAGGTCTTCAGGACAGATGTCAAAATATTCATCGGAGGAAACGGTGCCAGTGTCAAACGCGGTGTTTCCGGCTTCATCCGTGACGGTAATACGGTAGCTTGTCTGCATGGTATCCTTTTGATCGGAATCCGGCTTCCAGCCGAAGCGCAGACCGCGGGTGCGGATGAGCGTGGGATTTTTTACATAGTCAATGGAAAAATCGTAAAGTTTCAGCATGACGGTATGTTCCTTTCGGGAAAAAATTTACTTGCTTCTATTATACCCTACCCCGAAAAAAATTGCAAGAGAAATGTGTGAATTTTCTTGACTTTTTTGTCCGGGTGCGGTATGATAATATCATAAATATGATAGAATCATAAAAAGATACGAAAGGAATCATCCGATGAAACATCTGCTTCTGACCGGCTTTGACCCGTTCGGCGGTGCGTACATCAATCCTGCATGGGAAGCGGTGCGCCGCGTGCCCGATACGGTCGGGGACTGCCGCGTGGAACGGCTGGAAATTCCGACGGTATTCGGTCTTGCTGCCGATACGGTCATAAAGAAAGCCGAAGAAATGCCCTCTCCGCCCGACATCATTCTGTGTATCGGACAGGCCGGCGGCCGCGCATCCGTCACGCCGGAGCTTATCGCCATCAATCACAGAAATGCCTCCATTCCCGACAACGCAGGAAACTGTTTTCATGCCTCCCCGGTACTGGAACACGCGCCTGCGGCGTATTTTTCGACACTTCCGGTTTATGAGATGGCGGCGGCAGTTTCGGCGGCGGGCATTCCTGCGGCGGTATCGTATTCCGCGGGAACCTTTGTATGCAACGACACGCTATTCTTGCTTCTGCATCATTTCCGCGCATCTCCTGTCCGTGTGGGATTCGTTCATGTGCCGTTTCTGCCGGAACAACTGAAAGATGGCGCACATCCGTCGATGCCGCTTGACGACATGGTGTCGGCACTCATAAAAATGATCGAAATATTGTAAATTCTTCCGTTATTTTATTGACAATTTTTGTGTTTTGTGATAGAATATTATATTAAGAATCCCAAATCCGAATTAACAAGAGGTATCCAACCATGAAAAATCACTTTTCCGCCCGTCTGAGTACGGCACTTCTGCTTGCCGGTCTTCTGTGCGCGGCTGTCGGCTGCGGCGGAGACAAGGGTTCGTCCGTTGACTCGAAAGCCGATAACGGCAACACTGCCGCTGTGACGGAAGCAGCCACCGAAACGCTCGACGAACGTCAGTCCGTCAGCGACGACCTGCCCGAAAAGGACTACGACGGCAAGACCTACCGCATCATGCTCCGTGAAGAATACGAGTATGAATTTGACGTGACCGAGACCGACGGCGAGACCATCAACGACGCCATTTACGAACGCAACGCAGAGGTCGCCGAACGCTTCAACATCACCTACGACAGCACCGCATATTCCGCCATCTGGGGTCAGGGCATCTTCAACAAAGCCATTTCCAACTCCGTGCTTGCCGGCGACAATGCGTATGACATCGTTGCGGGTTATATGTGCGACATCACGCCGACCATCACGCAGGGTCTGTATCTGAACTGGTACGATATTCCCAATGTCAATCTGGAAAAGCCGTGGTGGTCTGAACTGATGGTGGATGCATTTACCATCAATGACCGTGTTTACATGATCACAGGCGACCTTGCACTTTCTTTCTGGGAGAATATGTTCGGCATTGCGTTCAACAAGGGGCTGCTTTCCAGCTATGATATGGAAGACCTTTACACCGTAGTCCACGAAGGCAGATGGACATTTGACTACATGGAAGAAATCTGCCGTCAGATTTCCGATGATGTCAACGGTGACGGTACATGGGACAAAACCGATATGTACGGTTTTGCATCCAACCCTTCCACCGGCATTGATGCGATGAAGGAAGCGTTCGGTCTGCATGTCACCGTCAAGGACAAGGACGGACTTCCGCAATTTGAGGTTGCGACCGACAAATGCGTGGAGATTCTGGATGCACTCAGTACTTTCTTTGATGAAAAGTCCGGCTTTATGACAGAAATCAACATGGACACCGATGCAGAAACCATGTTCATCGAAGACCGCGCTTTGCTTCTCTCCATTTATTTTGATGTTGTTGAAAATCTGCGTGATATGGACACCGACTTCGGTATCATTCCTTATCCGAAGTGGGATGAAAATCAGGCTTCCTATGGTTCCACCGTCCGCGACAATGCATCTGTCTTCCTGGTTCCCAAGACTGTGGACGATCCCGAATTTGTCGGTATCATCACCGAAGCACTTGCGGCGGAAAGCTACAAGTCCGTCGTTCCCGCATACTATGACGTCGTTCTGAAGACCAAGGCATCCCGTGACGAGGATTCCGCCGAAATGATCGACCTCATCCGCGACACCATCATCATCGACTTCGGTTACATCCACTCCACTGCACTCAACACGGTCGGTCATCTGTTCGTTCAGCAGGTTCGCGCGGGCACGTCCAACATCGTCTCTGCATTTAAATCTGCAGAAAAGGCGGCACAGAAGAAGCTCGATGCGATTGTAGACTTCTATTATTCCGAGGAATAAGTCTGAAAATAAATTTTCAGACGGGTTTTGTGGCTTTCTTTGCACTTCGTGCAAAGATTTTGCTGCGCAAAACCACCCACAAATTCCCGAATTTCGGAACGAAATTCTAGAAAGGAAACTTTCGCACAGCGAAAGTTATAGTCATAAAAATGTCTGTCTGTTTTATTGCGCACCGAGGGTATTCGGGACGTTATTTGCAGAACACCGAAGAAGCGTTTCTGAAAGCCGTGGAACACGGCTCCGGCGGCATTGAGACCGATGTCCGTATCACGCGGGACGGCGTTCTCGTCGTCAACCACAACAGCGAAGCCCGTTTTGCGGACGGCACGGAAATGGAGATTTCCTCCCACACTTATGCAGAGCTTTCGGCAAAGCCGCTTGCCAATCCTTATACCGACACAGACCTGCGCATCTGCACGTTCCGGCGGTATCTGGAAATTTGCCGCGACGGGCACATGGTCTGCTTCATTGAGTTTAAGGGCAATTTCCCGGATGAAAAAATCGTGGAAGCATTCCGGCTGGCAGAGGAAATCTATGATCTTTCCATGTGCAGTCTGCAATCCTTTGATTTTGACAATCTCATCCGTGCGCACAGACTGTTCCCAAAGCTCGGCATTATGCTGACGGCGGGCAGTGACTGCGGGGCGGAGGAGATTTCCCGCTGTATCGATGCCGGATTTGACATTGACATGGCATGGGATTATATCACCGATGACATTGTTTCCCGTTTTCATGAAAAGGGTCTGAAGGTCGGTCTGTGGACAGCGAACAAAAAGGAAGTGCTGGATTTCTGCCTTGCAAAGAATGTGGATTATATTGAATCCGATTTCTTTGCGGATGCGGCGGGGAATTGACACAAAAACAAATCAGGGTGAACCTGCACCGGATACAACGGCGGGTTCACCCTTGTTTTTATTAGATTTGTTCGATAACCCCGTTTTGACCGGGATAATACCTATCAAGTATACACGGTTTCGATGGATGGTGACAGGTTAGCGAGCATATCTGTTACAATTTTGCGCGTGGAAAATAAGAAATCCGCAGATTGGTACAGCCATAAGGCTCCAATGCAAGCTCCATTTCCTCGGTGACGGTCTGGCGGTCTCCGTAGGGTTCGATGGAACAGGCGGGATACGGCGGGTACAGATACGGTGCGCGGTAGCCCTTGAGGTACAGTTTCACAGGCGGGCATTCCCACGGGTACGCATCACAGGGGATGTCGAGCTCCTCCACGGTGATGTCATCGGGGGACAGCGTTTCGTCGAGTGCGACATTGAACGGGGTATACCAGCGGCGCATTCCGGTGCGGTCGTGATGGTCGCGGCAGTCCGCCTCGTCGTGCTTTGTCACGACACGATACCAGCTCCATCCCTCGGGCAGCGGCGTGCAGGGCGTTCCGAGATACGGACACCATGCTTCTGCGGGGTGCAGGGCGTAGAGCAGAGGGCCGCGCACGATGGCGATGGGATATTTTCCCGCCATGTCGCTGTCATCCACGCGGACGACCTGGGTTTCCATGTGGAACGTCACAGAGACGGTATCTCCTGCGATCCATGCACGGGTGATGTGGGCATAACCATGCAGGTCAGCTTCTGTGTTTACACTTTCTCCGTTGACACGGACGGTATATGCTTTGCACCAGCCGGGGATACGCAGGGCGACGGTTTTCAGGTTTTCCTTTTCACACCGGTCAATATGCAGGGTCACGGTGTCGCGGAACGGGTACATCGTCTCTTCACGGACGGAAAGCGATTCCGTTTCCAGTGTTACGGGGCCGTAAACGCTCAGATACAGTCCGCCGTCATCGTCGTACAGCATCATGCCGCGCACAAATTCCGGCAGTACTGTCACCGCATTGACGGGACAGCAGGACACCGGATGACACGGCGCGTAGACCTGGAAATAGTCGTGCGTGAAAGAAGATTTGTCGGTCGCCATGATCTGGTTCGGCGCGGACATATACGCCATCGCGCGCTCGTCCTTTTTTCTTGCGCCCTGCACACCGTTATAGAATGCCTGCTCCATATCGTCACCGTAAGAGGCATCTCCGGTGATGTGGCTCATATAGGAAAAGGTCGCGTTGAAGAACGTATATGTGCAGTATTCCGTCTCGGAAATGCCGGAGGGCGGGCCGAGAAATTCCTGATTGGAGACCACGCCGCCGTTTAAGTTCGTGGCTTTCTTCTTGATATTTGCAAGGATGCGGCGGCTTGCGCGGAGATACTGTTCTCCGCCGTCCGCGGCGTACAGAAGTGCGGGGAGACGGGTCATGACACCGTATGCCGCGGAATGGTTGGAGGTGTATTCGAGTTCTTTTTCAAGAAACGATTTATAAGAGGACGAGAAAATGTCGTGCTCTACCAGATATTCGGCATAATCGTATGCAAATTGGAGCAGCTCGGGGTCTTTGGTATAGGCGTAGCAGAACAGCATCGGCTCCATGATAAGCCCGCCGACATAACCGGTCTTATGCTCTCCCGTCCACGTTTTTGCGAACCACTTCATACAGCGATAAACGGCACGGAAGACATCCTCCCGTCCGGTCGCTTCATAGAATGCCAGAAGTCCACGCATCGCGCCGGCGGTTCCCCAAGCGTTATAGTCCTCGTAGATATCCGCATCCGGCTCGTAATATGTTCCGAGATAACCATCCTCGCGCTGTTTAGCGGTCATGGCGTTGACCCAGTCGGTCACTTTCTCGATCAGTGTCTCATTCTGCATGGTGAACGCCATTTCGATCATACCTGTCCAGTAGTTGCCGGAAATCTCCGCGCCCCAGCCTGACTGGTCGCCGTCTCCCCACATCGGCACATAGGATTTGTTTACAAACGGGTCGGCGATCATGCCGGGTTCGAGCTCATCCAGGTGTCCGCCGAAGCCTTCTTTGCAACGGCGCATCTGCTCATATAAAAATCCGTTTGCCCGCAGACTGCCGAGCGGGAAGCGGTGGAGGGATTCATATGGGAATTTCATGGTGATGGTTCCTGTTCTGTTTAATGATAAGATTCGGTTGGGGATATTATACCATGATTTTCCGGTTCTGTCAAGCATCATGTGCGGGGTCTCCTCTACTCCCCCGGAAAATTTCCCGAAAATTTTCCGGATTTCAAAATCCATTCGTGCCGGAACCCCTTGACATCCGGCAGCACATCTGTTATAATAATCAATGAGGAAAATGACACGCAAAAGGAGGTTTTCACATGAACCAAAACGCATTTCCCCATCCTTGTCCGGTGCTTTGTGACCGGGAAATGCCGTATCCGCGCATCTGCGCGCACCGCGGGTTCAATTCCGTCGCACCGGAAAACTCGCTTCCTGCTTACGGCGCCGCCGTGGCACTCGGTGCGGAGGAGATCGAATTTGACCTGTGGGCGGCAAAAGACGGAACGGTCATTTCCTTGCACGACTGCTCCATTGACCGGGTATCGGACGGGCACGGCAACGTGTGGGACTACACTTATGAGGAGCTGTGCGCCTTTGATTTCGGATCGCGGTATTCCGATGCCTACCGGGGCTTACGCATTCTGACCTTTGAGGAGATCTTACAAAAATTTGCGGGACAAGTTGTGATGAACGTCCATGTCAAGGACACTTGCGGGCTGACGCCGGAGCTGGACGCAACACTTCAGAATATCATCACGCTCATTCGCCGGTATCACAATGAGGATTATTGCTATTTCATGACGGGCAATGTGCCGCTTCTGCTCCGGATGCGGGAGCTTGCACCGGAGATTGCGCGCTGTGCCGGTGCGGAGACCTACGGGGAAGATCTCGTTGACAAAGCACTTTTAACGGACAGCAAAAAGATCCAGCTCTTTCAGCCGCATTTCGGTGCGGAGCCGCGGGAATATGTCCGGGCGGCGTGTGAAAAGGCACATAAAAACGGCATCGCGGTCAATGTATTTTGGTCGGATGACCCACATGAGGCGGCAGACTATCTTGCGCTTGGCTGTGACTGCATCCTTTCAAACGATTATCAGCGGGTATCGGCGGGCATCCGTTCCCTGTTCCCCGCATACAGGAGGGATTTTCTATGACAAACGTATTTGACATCACATCCTACGGTGCCGTCGGCGACGGCAAAACAGACTGCACAAGTGCCATTCAGGCGGCTTTGGACGATGCGGCAACGTGTCGGGGTGTGGTGACGGTTCCGCCCGGAAATTATTCCACGGGGCGGCTTCACATGGGGAAAGGCGTTTCGCTTGAAGGACATTCCGCATGGAGTTTCCGCTCGTTCGGCGCATCGGTCTTTACGCTCAACACGGCAGATACAGACTGTCTTCTCGACATCACGGGTGCGTTCGGCTGTTCCATCCGCGGCATGAGTCTGGACGGGCAGTCGCTGGGGAAAAACATTCACGGTGTGAAGCTGTACTGGGACAAGTACAACGGCGGCGCCGAAGAAGACACGCCGACCATTGACGACTGCCGCATCGGCAAGTTTTCCGGCGACGGCGTACACTTAGAACACATCTGGTGCTTTTCCGTGCGCCATTCGATGCTCTGCTTTAACGGCGGTGCAGGTCTTTACATCGACGGCTGGGACGGCTTTATCCTTGACAACTGGTTTTCCGGAAACAGAACCGGCGGTATGACCGGCGGCCCCTGTGCGGCATCCGTCACAGCAACGGGCAACCGTGTGGAATGGAATCGTCTTGCAGGCTTCTATCTGCCGAACGTCAACTGCTGCAACTTCACGGGCAACTACTTTGACCGCTCCGGCGGTCCTGCGCTGGTACTCGGCACGGATGACGGGTATGCGACAGCGGTATCGGTCACGGGCAATCTCATCTACCGCTCCGGAAAACCGAAAGACGTTCCGTTTGACGAGGAATACGATTCTGCTCATGTTCGCATGACGAAGGCTGACAACGTGGTGCTGTCGGGAAATACACTCCGTGTCGGCCGCGACGACGGCGGGGTCGGGGTATGGAGTCCCGATTACGGCATCGTCATAAAAAACTGCAATCACTGCATCGTGCGCGACAACGTCTGGAACCGGGGTGTGCTCAAAGAGGGCATCGTTCTGCTCGGCGACAATCCGGACGTTTCATCCGAGGGGAATGTCGGGACGGCATTCACCCCCGAAGATTAACTTCATCAATTCATTATCAGGAGGATTATCCACTTGAATCAGCAGGCTTATATCAACCGTACCTACCGGAAATTCGACAGTATTCTGGAGCTGTACGCAAAGAAGATCTTCCGTGTCATCGGAGATGCGGAAGCTGTGACTGCATACGCAACGGACGACCATCTGCGTCTTCCGCCCGAAAAATCTCTGTTTGCGCCCATCACCGCCGGCACCCGCTGGGGTCACGAATGGGGCAATCTCTGGCTGAATACCTCTGTCACCGTTCCCGAACTTGCGGACGGCGAAACGCTCTGTGTCATCTGCGACGCGGAAGCGGTGGAGATCATGTGCTTTAAGAACGGCAAGCCCGCGGGCATCATCAACTCCAAGAACAACTTCCTTGGCGGTATGCACTCCGCGATGTTCCTGTCTTCTCCCGCAAAGGCAGGGGAGACCTTCGACGTTTCCTTTGAATGTTATGCCGGTCACACCTGTCTCGGATGCGACCCGTATTCCAACTACGAACGGGACGAATCCGTTCACGACAAGTGCGCGCACACCTACCACGGCATCCGCATTGCCGTGATGGACACCCTTTACCGCGATTTCTGCTTTGATCTTTCGACCGTTTTACAGATCGCACGTCTGCCGGGCGAAAACTTCGTTGCGATGCGCGCGCACGAATGCCTGATGAACGCATTCCCGTATCTCATCGGCGATGTGCTGTCCGCGAATGAGGAAGAACTGCGTGCATCCTGTGAAACGATCATTGCGTGTCTTGCACCTGCCCTGGAAAAGCACGAGGGCGGCGACCGCTCCCGCGGCAAGATCGGTGTCATCGGTCACAGCCATATGGACACAGCATGGCTCTGGCCGGTCGATGAGACCATCCGCAAGTGCGCAAGAACCTATTCGCAGACCCTGAATCTGATGGACATCTATCCCGAATACACCTTCATTCAGTCCTCCGCTCTGCATCTGGACTGGATGCGGCAGTATTATCCCGACATCTTTGAGGGCATCAAAGAAAAGGTTGCCGAGGGGCGTTACGAGCCAAACGGCGGTGTCTGGGTCGAATGCGACTGCAACATCACGGGCGGTGAAGCGATGGTTCGTCAGTTCCTCTACGGGCAGAGATTCACAAGAGAACATCTCGGCTACACCTCCGATGCGTTCTGGCTTCCCGACACATTCGGCTACAATGGCGCGATCCCGCAGATCATGCAGGGCGCGGAGGTCAAATATTTCTACACCACGAAGATGTCCTGGAGCGACCTCAATCTGTTCCCTGCCGACACGTTTGTCTGGAAAGGCATCGACGGCACCGAGGTCACCACACACTTAAACCGTATGCACCTGATGCCCGACGTGCAGACTTTGATGGGTACCGTCACGGAGATCCGCGACAAGCATTCCAACGACCACCGTCTTGCGGCTTACGGCTACGGTGACGGCGGCGGCGGACCGACGTTTGGTATGCTGGAATACTTAAAACGTGTCAAGGACCTTGACGGTATGCCCCAGATCGTTCCGACAACCGTTTCCGAATTTATGAACGACATCGAGGAACGCAAGGATAAACTGCCCGTTTACGACGGCGAGCTGTATCTGGAATTCCACCGCGGCACGCTCACACAGATGCACGAGGTCAAGAAGAACAATCGCCGTGCCGAGCTTGCGCTTGCCGATTACGAGCTGTTCAACGTCCTCTCCGGTGAGGGAACGCATCCCCAGCACGACGAGTGGTACAAGATCCTCTTAAAGAACCAGTTCCACGACATTCTGCCGGGCACATCCATTCCGCGCGTTTACGAAATTGCCATTCCCGAAATGCACAGTCTCATCGACAACGCCCTCTCCGCCGCAATGGATTATGCGGACAAGATGTCCGACGGCGACAAGGACACCATTTCAGTTTACAACCCGCTGTCCTTTGACCGCGATGACGTCATTGTTCTGGACGGTGCTGTTGGCATTGAGGGAGCAGAAGCACAGGTCTACACCGACATGGACGGCTGTGCGAAGACCGCTGTGCGCTTTGAAAACGCCATTCCCGCAATGGAATCGGTCAGCGCAAAGAAGACCGCACCCCGCGCTACGGAATCCGCATTCCGCTGTGAGGGCAATGTACTCGTGACGCCCGTTTACCGTGTCACCTTTGATGAAAACGGTTATATTTCCTCCCTTGTCGACCGCCGTGTGGAACGTGAGATCGCAAATGTCAAGGGCGCGCCGCTCGGTACGCTGTGGTTCGGCGAGGATATGCCGACCTCCTACGACAACTGGGAAGTGGAGGACGATATTTTCGCAAAGCTGAAACCCGTGACCGGTCTGCGCTCCCGCGAGGTCATTTCCGACGGTGCCGTGGAATACCGCATCCGTTCCGTATACGGCTTCGGCAGAAAGTCTTCTGCGACTGTTGACACTGTATTCTATGCCGACAGTGCGCGCATCGATTATGAGATGAAGCTCGACTGGCAGGATCGCCATTCCCTGATGAAAGCGGGCTTTGATGTGAACATCCGCTCCGCGTTTGTCAAGAACGAGATCCAGTTCGGTCACGTCGACCGTCCGACCACGAGAAACAATTCTCTGGAAGCCGCACGCTTTGAGGTCTGCAACCACAAGTGGTCCGACCTCTCCGAGACCCGCTACGGCGTTGCCGTTCTCAACGACTGCAAATACGGCATTTCCTGCGAGGGCAGTGATATGCGCCTGACGCTCCACCGCGGCGGCTGCCGTCCGGACTTCTCCACCGATTTCGGCGTTCATACGCTGACCTATTCCCTGCTCCCGCACATCGGTGCCTTTGATGCGGACACGGTCGTCAAGCCTGCGTATATGCTCAACCGCAAGCCTGTCCTCGTTGACGGTACGCTCTCCGCACCCAAGCTGTTTGACATCTGCGCACCGAGCGTGATCTGCGAAGCGGTCAAAAACGCGGAAGATGTGGAAAATGCGTATGTTCTGCGCCTTTACGAGTGCGAACGCTCTGCAACGAACTGTACGCTGAATGTCTATGATGCAAAGCGCGTCTTTGTGACGAATCTGCTGGAAGAAAAGCAGGAGGAGCTGAAGATCACGGACGGTTCCGTCTTTTTGCAGTTCCGTCCGTTTGAGATAAAGACCGTGCTGATTGAGCGATAATATATTGATAACACAAAGGTGCCGCCCATTTCGGGTGACACCTTTTCCTTTTCTGTCAAAAATCAGGATTTCCTTGAAAATCAGATATACTTCTCAATCTGCGTATGATCCCACACCTGTCCGAGAATCTTTGCACCTCTCACCAGCATATCGGTCTTTGCATATCCCGCAGTACCGGGCATACCGGGGCAGACGGGATAAATACCGAGCACAGCGAAGATATACCATGCGGAGGTCGTACCATTGTCCTCGTCACCGGGATAACCGGTGGGGGTCGCGTGGAAGACGGTCGTCAGCTCCTTTACCCATTTGGAGGACTTTTCCTCGTCTCCGAGCAGGGAAAAGAGGAACGGGAAGTGGAACGACGGCTGGTTGGAGATGGCGCACTGGCCGAAGTCGATGGCGGCAAGCTCCGTCATTTCATGAATTTCATATCCGTAGCCGTCCACCGTATATTCGGGTTTTGTGGCAAACAATTCATCCAGCTTTTCGGTGAACTTTTCCTTTCCGCCGTACAGCTCCGCAAGTCCCATGATGTCGTGCGGCACCGCAAACGTGGACTGCCATGCGCACCCTTCCGTATACTCGCCGCCCCAGGTCAGAGGGTCGAAGTCCTCTTTCATCGTGCCGCGCTCGTCTCTGCCGCGCATAAAGCCGGTCTCTTTGTCAAACAGCTTTTGGTAATTCTTTGCACGGCGGTCGTAGTTGGCAATGAGCTCCTTGTCGTAGCCGAGCACCTCTGCGACCCGCGCAATGCACCAGTCACCATATGCGGCATCGAGCGTTAAGTTGACAGATTCATGATACTGGTCGCGCGGCATATAGCCGAGCTTGACATACTTTTCCGCACCGTTTCTTCCGTAACGATTTTCGGGGCCGTTGTGGTTGGCATGGTGGAGCATTCCCTCCAGCGCTTCCGTCCAGAGTGCCTTTGTGCCGATGCTCTTTACCGCCGCATCCGCGATGACCGCATCAATGAGTGTGGACGGCATACAGCCGACCTCACCGAGCGACGGCCATCTCGGCAGCCATCCGCCGTCACGGTAATCCGCGACAAAGCCGTCGAGCATTTCCGCATACTCGTCCCGCGCGATGAGCGCATACAGGGGGTACACGGTACGGTAGGTATCCCAGAAGCCGTTGTCGGTATAGCGGACACCCTTCACTTTCTTGCCTGTGAACGGAGAATAGTGAACGGCTTCGCCCGTTTCCATGTCATGCTCATACGCTTTATGCGGGAACAGCACCGTTCTGTAAAGGCAGGAGTAGAATGTCTTCATCTGGTCGTCATCCACAGCATCAATTTCGATGCGGTGCAGAATCTCTTCCCACGTCTCTTCTGCCGCCCTCTGAACCTCTGCAAAGGTTTTCCCTTGCATATCCTCGGAAAGGTTGTACATCGCCTGCTCTCTTGACAGATAGGAAATGGCGATCTTCGCCGTGATGTCGGGGTTCTTCACTGCCAGATGGAAGCCGTGTCCGAGCGCACCCGCTTCAAAGGAATGCGATTTTTCGCCGTCAATGTCATCGGGGGAGAACTGCACGACGATGTGCATCCGGAAATCGACGGGGTGATCCTGGCTGTGGCCGTCCGTCCATCCATAAAGGATGCCGGTTTCCCGGTCATAGCTCCAGTCGTTGTTGCCTTTCAGCGGGTAGAACGTCAGACCCATGTTCTTCTGCATATCGTAGTGAAGCGCAATCATGCCGCCGCGCATCGTCGGTGTGACGGAAAAATCGCATCTCTGGCGCAGAAAACGCACCCGGAGCAGGTCGGGGCGGAACGTCGTTTCCTCCGGGCGGTATCCGGACCAGCCGCCGTCCCAGTGGTCATAATACTCTCTTGTTCCCGCCTGCGGCGCCATAAGGAACGTACCGTAGTCGCCGATCCAAGGGCTGGGCTGATGCGTTAAGCGGATACCCTCTACACAGCGGTCATCGGCGTGGAAGAACCATCCGCCCGCGTTTCCGTTCGTCTGCGGCATGAAGCCTGCCATTGCCCACGGAAGCTGCGTATAGGGAAGCGTGTTGCCGTGCGAGAAGCGGTTGACGGATGCCGTTCCCATCCGGATATTGACATAAGGGATATAATTCATTATTTCGGTTTCCTTTCCTCAAAAGAATAATCATCTGCTTATATTATACCCGAAAATCGGGGATTTGTAAATAGGAAGCATCATAATTTCCGAAAAAATCGGAGAATCTCTTGACGATTTGCGTCGGGAATGGTATAATATTTACGATCTATTTTCCCCGAAAAGGAGCGTTTCATTCCCATGCAGTCATCCGTGTCCCCGCCCGTGTCCTACCGCCGTCTGAAAACCGCGTGCTACATGACCAACATATCGCAGTCGGTCGTTGCGAATCTGTCGCCCGTGCTGTTTCTGACGTTCCGGTCTCTGTACGGCATTTCCTATTCCCTGCTCGGTCTGCTCGTGCTCATCAATTTTGTCACACAGCTGACCATTGACCTCATCTTCTCGTTTTTTTCGCATAAATTCAACCTGCAGAAAACGGTGCGCTTCACGCCGGTTCTGACTGCCGCGGGACTGATTTTGTACGCGGTATGGCCGTTTCTGTTCCCGGATGCGGTGTATGCGGGACTGGTGCTCGGCACGGTGATTTTTTCGCTGTCGGGGGGACTGGCGGAAGTGCTGATCAGTCCGACCATTGCGGCGATCCCCGCGGACGATCCCGACCGGGAAATGAGCAAGCTGCACTCGATCTACGCCTGGGGTGTTGTCGGGGTCATTCTTGTGAGTACCCTCTGGATTCTGCTCCTCGGTGCGGAAACCTGGCAGTGGCTTGCGCTGTTCTTTGCGCTGATCCCCATTGCCGCGTGCATTTTGTATCTCGGCACGCCGATGCCGCCGATGGAGACCCCCGAAAAGGTCTCGGGTGCCGTTGCGCAACTGAAAAACAGAACGCTGTGGCTGTGTGTCGCCGGCATTTTCCTCGGTGGTGCGGCGGAATGCACGATGGCACAGTGGGCGTCCGGTTATCTGGAACAGGCGCTGTCGATCCCCAAGGTCTGGGGCGACATCTGCGGCGTTGCGCTGTTTTCCGTGATGCTCGGCATGGGACGTTCCCTGTATGCCAAGCGCGGCAAACAGATTGAACGCGTTCTCATCTGCGGTGCCGCAGGGGCGGTCGTCTGCTATCTGACGGCGGCACTGTGCGACATTCCGGTCATCGGTCTGCTCGCGTGCGCGTTTACCGGCTTCTGCGTCTCGATGCTGTGGCCCGGTTCGCTCATCGCGGCATCCGACCGTATCCCCGGCGGCGGTGTCTTTCTGTACGCAATGATGGCGGCAGGCGGCGATTTCGGCGGTGCAGTGGGTCCGCAGCTTGTCGGTCTCATCACGGATGCGGCAATCGCATCCCCGGCGGCGGTCACGCTTGCCGAAAATCTCGGTTATGCACCGGAGCAGCTCGGTATGAAGCTCGGTATGATCGTCGGCGCGGTGTTCCCGCTTCTGGCGATCCCGGTATATTGTAAAATCCGAAAAATCAATTCCCAAACGAAAGGAAGTTAATCATATGAAAATCTTATTCCAGGGCGACTCCATCACGGATGTCGGAAGAAACGCGGGTGCAGGCAGTCTGACACCCATCGGACAGGGATATGCCATGCTCTGTGCGGCAACACTCGGCGCGAAATATCCGGGGCAGTTCACCTTTGAGAACCGCGGCATCAGCGGCAACCGCATCGTCGATGTTTATGCGCGCATCAAAGCGGACGGCTGGAATCTCGAACCCGATGTTCTGAGCATTCTCATCGGTGTCAACGACGTCTGGCACGAGCTGGGCGCCAACCGCAACGGCGTGGATGCGGAACGCTTCTACCGCGTTTACAAGATGCTCGTCACGGACACGGTGGAGCGCATTCCGCACATCCGGATGATTCTGATGGAGCCGTTCGTGCTCAACTGCGGTGCGACCGCGGACAACTGGGAAACGTTCCGTACCGAAACCGCCCTGCGCGGCGAAGCGGTCAAGCAAATCGCATCGGAATGCGGACAGATTTTCCTGCCCCTGCAGACGATGTTTGACGAAGCCTGCGCGCTTGCGCCCGCAAACTACTGGCTCGGCGACGGTGTTCACCCGACGGTTTCCGGTCACAAGCTGATCGCAGACCGCTGGATGGCAGCATTTGAGGAAAAGATTCTGATCAAGTAACAGAAGTCGGAAATGAATATGGAAAGCGGCAGTCCGTTGTGTGACTGCCGCTCTTTTTGGGTTCGAATTTTTATTGCAGGTTTTCGGAAAATTGCGAAGAGTTGAAGTACGGGTAATGCTATCAACTTAAAGGACATGGTACCTCGTATCGTGTAGAGGCGACAATCTGCCGCCCGCAAATCAGAAAATCTGTCGCAGGTGTGTCAGCACTCCCAGAATAACATTCCAGAAAAACATAAAAATCCTGTAATGGTGCGAAAGATTTTTTAATCTGCAAAATACAGATTGTCCGCAGGAAGCAGATTGCTTCCCCTACATAATCATTTGATTGCATTGCGTTTACAGCATCTGCATCGTCGCCTTTAAGTTGACATCATCTCCGCTCCCGTTCCTGCGCGCGCGAAATCATCCATCTGACATTCCGCGCATTCACCGGGAAACCGTACTTCACACCGTTTCCGTAAATGTATGCGTGCCTGCTTCCAGAACGGTGACCTTTTCCCCGAACCGGAATTCTGCGCGGATGCCTGCGGGGACGGTGATAACAAACGAAACGGTGTTTTCCTGTTTTTCATAGGACACACTGACCTCGCCTTTGGGAACGGTGCGTTTTGCGCAGATGCGGTTCAGGCCGTTTACCATCACGGGGGCGATGAGGATGTCATTGTAGCCCGCTTTGCCGGCTTCTTCTCTGATTCCGGCGAGATAGTCGAAGAGATACGCGGTTACAGCGCCGAACATCGGGTGGTTGTGAGAACGGTCCCAGGTCGCGTGCGGCCAGTTTTCCCAGATGGTGGTCGCGCCAGCGACGCGCATTCCGTCAAAGGAAATGGGGTCGGTGGACATCATCAGCTCTGCCGCCAGCTGTCCGTCGCCGTGTTCAAAGAGCACGCGGGTGACAATGTCGGTGCCGAAGATGCCGGTATCGTATCTTCCGAGCTGTTTGTAGTATTTGACAAGGTTCTGATAGGTTCTGTCATCTCCCACGCCCATGTCGATGGCGATGGCATTCGCGCCCTGCATTCCGCCGATGAAGTTGCCGTCCCAGGTATTGAAATAAGCGGCGGTCACGGCATCTCTGCGTTCCTTGATACGTTTTTCCAGCATCGGGATCTCGGTCTCACGTCCGATGAGACGACCGATCTCAATGACTCTCTGCATGGACTTGATATAGAAATAGTTGTTGACAAATGCCGCCGGCAGGATCACCTGGATCGGTGCGCACCAGTCGCCAAGACACCATTCGCCCATTTTGTCGCTTGCGACCAGCCCATTGACGGAATGCGTTTCCAGATAATCGAAATACCGGAGCATCTGCGGGTAAAGCGCTTTCATCGGTGCCATGTCACCGTAATGCTTGTAATACTGATACGGCACCTCCGCAATGGCGCATCCCCAGCCGCCGGGGCCGCCGCCGCATCTGGTATACGGTGCTGTATACTGGACGTGGCCGGAATAAATATCCTGGCAGTCGCCGATATCTTTGATCCACTTTTCATAGAACTTTCTTGCGTCCAGCGTGGTCATTGCCGCGTGGCAGGCAAGCTGACCGTCGCCGGTGTATCCTCTTCGCTCGATGTGCGGGCAGTCGGACGGAATGCCGCCGTGCATATTGGATAGCTGGGTATTGAGATACGCGCGGTAGATCCAGTTCAGCGTTTCGTTGTCGGAGTCAAAAGCGGATGTGATCTTGTTGTCGGTGTGGATGTGCTCCACGCAAATGGCTTCCGCATCCCCTTTGACCGTGAAATACCGGAACGCAAACCAGGTAAAGAGGGGCTTGACCGTGCGCGGGGTACCGTCGGAGACGACGGTGAATTTCTGATTGAAGTTGTAGCGCATATCCGGCGTGCCGTCCGCATTCTTTTCCTCCGCAAACGTCACCTCGACCGTTTCGCCTGCTTTTGCGGTGATATTCAGAACCGGATAACCGGACATATTGAGTCCGCAGTCGTAATGGGTACCATTTTCATCCTTTTTCAGAGTTGTTACGGGGAGCACCTTTGCCACGCGGTCCGGCGGGCAGTCAGTAAATTCGTATTCCGTTTCCAGCGACTGTGCAGGGACGGCGTTTTTCCATGCGCTGTCATCGTAATCCTTTGCAAGGATATTTTCGTTTTCCTTTGTATAATCGTGATGCTCGCACTCGGTATAGAAGTAGGTTTTGACAAAGCTGTCGCCGACCTTGGAAAATTCGTTTGACACGACCTCGGTGGTTCCACATTCGGTTTCGATTGTGAGACGGAAGATCGCCTTCGGATTGCCATACTTTTCCACTTCATAAGTATACCATCCGCCGCCGAAATGCAGGGCAAGGACGTTTTCGCCCTCGGAAAGCAGTTCCGTGACGTCGTATTCCGGGACATAAATGCGGTGGCCGGTGACCATTTCCTCGGTCGGGCGATTGTTTCTCACCTCATAATCGGTGGAAAGCGGCAGGAATTTGTCTTCCGTTACCTCTTTTCCGTTGATGTAGCAATGAAAATACCCAAGGCCGATCACGCGCAGGGTCGCTTTTCGCAGACCGCAGATGCCGCAGAGCGGGAAATGTGTTCTCAGAACCGGAAAATGTGGGATGCCGTTTCCGTCCGGCTTGCGGTTGTGCGTATCGGAGGCGTATTCACCGGCACACAGCCACATCGCTTCTCCGAACATTTCATGCTGTTTCATATGAATCCTCTCTTATCTTTCAATGAATATGGAATATTGTTTAAGTGTATCGTTTCACATTTACGTGTGTTGCGATACACATGATTTGTTTATCGATACATATATGGTCATATCAGACCGATCTCTGCAAAATACTGTACGAGAATCGCCGTGCGGAAATTGCGTGTTGTAATCCCGCACTGCATGGCGACAAGCTCCAACGTCCGTTCCGCGTGTCGGTCGACGGTAAGCTGCATCGCCCTCCCGAGCATACTTCCCATGCTTCCACGGCCGAGCGTGATGAAATACGGTTCTTCTATCCCCGTAAACCCAAGATCGTCTGCCGTGAGTTCCGACACGGGGATTCCGGATTCCGTCAGTTTCGTCATATAGCGGTTCTGGATCCAGACGACAGCTGTCGCGCGCCGCATTCCGGTCTGCGCGGAAAACGCCGTCAGCAACTCATCGATGCGTTTGTGAAACCGCAGATACACCGTCTTGTGCTCCGGCACAGGTGCTCTCATCGGCTTCCTCCGTCATCGGAAGTTTTCGTTTCTGTACGCTCCGTGTGCGCCGAGCTTCCGTCCTCGGTGGAACCGAGAATTTCGATTGCCGCATTCAGCGCGCTCCGCATTTCCGTGAGCCTTTCCAGCATCACACGTTTTCCGGGAGCATCCAGCCGGCGCATCCGGTTGATGCTGGTGCGGGACGTGATACCGGACACACCGGTTTCCGCCTTTTTCATGGATTTGTTCACCATCGCCGCCACATCGTCGCTCAGGGTATTGCCCGTTTTCTTCTGCGGTTTTGCGCTCATGCCGATGCCGGACAGCTTGTCCTCGCTTTTTTTCAGTGCGGCTTTGGCGCTGGAGATTGTGTTTGCATACATCTTTTTCTGCGATTCCAGATCCAGAAGCGTTTTTCTTACGACATCGATCTGCTGTTCCAGCTCCTCCGTCGACTCGCCGCCCGCAACCGCATTTTCCGCCATCGCATTCAGTGCGGACAGAGACAGCTGTGCCTCGGCGATTTCCTCATCGACTTCTCTGAGACCCTTTTCTCTGCTTTCCAGCTGACCGGTCAGCTCAGTGATAGTTTTGGTCGCAAGAAACAGCTTGTCGTTTGCGTCTTTCAGTGCCGCGCTCCCCGATTCATACGCATGGGTCAGGTTTTCCGCCAGGATCTGCTGGGTCTCTTCGGGCAGACGTGCATACTGTACCGCCTGATTTTTCGGGATGAGGTCGCGGTCAAGCAGGGAAAGGATGTCCGGGTGCAGATTGCGCTCGACCGACAGGTTTTTGTCGATGAGCTTGTCGCTGACACCGGTATACCGTGTCGCAAGCCCGATGGCATCCCGCTCGGAAACGCCGCCTTTTTTGCGCAGATTTTCAATAAACCGCAAGGTCGCCTTGCGGAACCGCCGCTCGTCCTGCATTCCGCCTCGGGTCTGCAGATTGGCGGCATCGAGCACCAGCATTTCGTCCAGCGGTTCGAGCCCTGCCAGCACCTTGCACAGAATCACCGCGTACCGGTTTTCCTTTTTCTCTTCAAACAGCATTCTGACCGCACGGTAGCGGCGTTCTCCCGACAAAATCAGGTACATTCCGTTTTCCTTTGTCCGGTCGGACACGACGATGTTGTGCAAAAGTCCGTTGCGTTCGATGTCCCCGGCAAGTTCGCGGATGTCCTCTTCCGTATCATCGGCGGAATAATCGTTTTGCGGGTTGATCATGATCTGCGAAAGCGGGATGGAGCGGTAGTCGTCGCTGTCCGTCCCCAGAGAACGGTTGAGCAGGGTCTGCGCATCGTGCAGGGGGTCGCTTTTCGGCACACTGCCGAGTCCCATATCAATATCGGATAATTTCAGTTTTGCCATGTTCCGCCCGTGCCTCCTTTTCCGGCTTCGTATGATGCAATGCGTTCCATCACTTCCGTATACAGTGCCTTATAGTCCTTTGCGGGATTGCTCCGCGGATCTTCAATGACGACAGGGCCGCCAAGGGTCGCATCGTTGACTGCCTGTCCTTTGCGGATCTCCGTATTCAGCTTCAGTCCCGCGTATGCGCCGTTCTGCAGGTTTTCCCGCAGGATCTTCGTGAAATTCACCTTTTCCACGATGGTGAGCAGAATGCCGAGGACGTTGATCTCCATATCATTTTCGCGCATCATCGTTTCGATGAGCCGATAAGTCTCATTTAAGCTGTCGATGGAATACTTGTCCGGATGCAGCGGGATGATGATATGATCCGCCGCATAAATGCCGGACAGGGAGAAGGTATTTTTTCCGGGCGGCGTGTCGATGACGATATAATCGTAGGCGGTATTTTCGATGTTCTGTAAAATCGCCGACAGAAACGCATACGCGGGGAAATTGCGCGTTTTGTGCAAAATCTCCGCCTGGTCGGGAATCATCAGCGAAAATCCGCTGCACGGCAGGATATTGACATTTTCAAGGGCGGTCGGATGAATGAAATGATCCGTGGTACAGCCTGGGAACCCGAATGTGCGGTAGGCATCGAACAGCGCGGCGTTGTTGAACGCTTCTCTGTTTTTTCCCGTTGCCGACAACGTCGTATTCCCCTGTTCGTCCATATCGACGAGCAGGGTGCGCATTCCGTGCAATCCCATTTCCGCCGCAAGGTTGACCGCCGTTGTCGTTTTGGCAACGCCGCCTTTGGTCACGGCGACGGTGATGACAAGCGGCGAGGAGCGGTGCCGGATCGTTTTCGCTTCTACATCCGTGCTTGTACCTGCAGAAAGCACACTTCCCGAGGGAAGTGACGTTTTTATATCGCGTATCGCTTTGATCGTCTGCGATTCTTTTTCCATATGCGTTTCGTTCCTATCTTTGATATTCGCCGGGCAAAATTTGCCGGGCGAGGTTCGCCGGTTTACTTTGGCTGGCATTCCTATCCTTGCGGCGCGTCTTTGGAAGGCCATTCCGATAACAGAACTTCTCCGGCAGAATGCGCCGCCGTACTACCTAATATTATAGCACAGATTCCGGAAAACTGCAATAGTTTTTGAAAATCTTTTGCAATTTCTGCCGGAGGTTTTTCCATCGCTTTTTCTCTGTTTTTCGCATATTTCTATTTTGTTGCAGGTTTTCCGAAACCGGGGTGTCTGTGTAACGATGAATGTGAACCGATTCACATATGTGTATCGTTTGCGTTTTTCGTTTCACATCTGCCTTTTTCCCATTTTCCTGCGATTTTTCCGCCTGTATGCCGCATTTCTCTTGCTTTTTTTCCGGTTTTATGGTATAATATTTTGCGTAATTTGAACGGGTTCCCTCATTTCTGTCTGTGAGGGGATTCCCTGGGAGGCGTGATTCCGATGGCACAAAGCATTTCCATCAAGCTGGAGGGTCTGTTTGATGATGAATTCCACAAGCAGCTGATCCGGGCCTGCTATAAATATGAATCTCTTTCGGTTGCGGCAGCATACAAGAAGCTGTCGCTGGAGCAGTTTGTCGAGCTGATGGAGACCGCGATCTCCCAGTCCGGTTATACGGATGCAACGCCGATGGGCGAGGAGGAGCTGCGCAATTTTGCAAAGATCTACGACAAAATCCTGCGCAATGCCATCAAGGATGTTCAGGAACTGCGTTCCATCATTCCAAAAGATGTCATCATCACCAACTCCCGCGTTGCAAACGAACTGCGCCATATGTCCCCCAACGAGGAGCACACGCTGACCGTCGGCCGGAAGGGCAATCAGCTGGTGGAGATCAAGACCACCATCAACTTCAACGACAAGAACATTCAGATTGCCAACAAAGCCACCATTTCCCCTTACGACAAGATCGTCCATGATGCGGTGTGCAGTCTCTATTCTGCCGGGAACGAGGTCTTCACACCGGAAATGGTCTATCGCGCGATGAACGGCATGGTTGAGTCGGAATTTGTCAGTCCGAAATCCATCAAGATGATCGTGGAATCCTTGGAAAAGCTCCGCGTGACAGACATCGCCATCGACTATACCGAGCAGCTCCGCATGACGAACAGCGACGATTCCTTTGACCTTGCGCGTGTCAGCGGCGCGATGTTGATGATGCAGAAAGTCACGGTTTCCGCCGGCGGTGTGACAAAATGGGCATACCGGCTTGTCGCAAGTCCTATCCTTTATGATTATTCCAAGCTGCTCAAACAGATCATCCCCATTCCCCTGCAGCTGCTCAATACCAAGGAAACGACCCGTTCCACCGACACGGTCATCATCATCCGTCAGTACATTCTCCAGCGCGTGGAGCTGATGAAAAACAAAAAGAACAATATGCACTCGCGCATCATTTCTTATGAATCCATTTATGAGCTGCTCAACACCCCAGAGGACCGCAAGCTCCGTGCGACCATCCGCTCACAGACCGAGCGTCTTCTTGACAATTACGTCAACATCCGCTACATCGACCACTACGAGATCGTCCGCCGCGGGCGTGCCATCACCGGTGTCCAGATCTTTCTGATTGAGGAGACCACAGGGAAAGCCGATACGGCACTCTCCGGCGGAGAGCATTCCGACAGGGACACTTCTTCTCCGGAAGCAAGCGCTTCAGACAATTCCGCCGGGGATGTCCCCCTCAACCCGCTTTCTTCTGCGTTTTCCGTAGAATCCGTGGATTCCGTCACCGTTTTTGATGCAGTTCTGTCTTCCGATGACGGGAATCCACCCTCATGAATATTTCTGATTTCCGATGTTGTTGTGGGCGGATGTCCGTTTTCTGTTCTTTTACCTCCAATATCATGGGACATACCGCATCCGGTTCCCATATATTGGGGGTTTTTCCATCAGATTTATTCGATATTCCATTTTAACCGGCTTCTTCGGAACGGAGTTCTGAGACACTGACCCGGCGGAGAACCGTTATCAGGGCATTATGTCCCACGATATTGGGGTATTATTTGCACACGTTTTTCTGTCATCCGGCATTCATGTCAGAGGCATTCTGCGTTTTCTTTGTTTTGACTGCAATAACGTGGGACATTCATGCAATTTTCCGGTTTTGACCCCAATAACGTGGGACATTCATGCAGATGTAAGTCCGATTGGCTGAAATTTGCCCCCAATATCGTGGGACATAACAAGTATTTTCATGAGTTTCCATCGCCGCTTTTCATGCGGAAACCGGATTTTTACCCCCAATATCATGGGACATACGGGAATCAGCCGTTGTGCGTTTTCGGCGTTCCGTCACGGTGATTCTGCCCCCAATAACGTGGGACATCGACCGATTTTCCGGATTTTCCGGCGGTTTTCGGGCAGGTACAAGTCTGATACAAACGGGAAAATTTCCTGTTTTACCCCCAATAACGTGGGACATTCCGGTCTCATTGCTGCGTTTTTTCCATGCTTCTTCTGCCTCCAATACCGCGGGACATCCCGTTTTATCCGGTTTCAGCAGCCTCCAATATCATGGGACATCCTCTTTTGCCCCACCTCCAACAAATCGGGACGCCGACTCAAACAAATCCGGACATACCTGCAACAGTAACGGACAATACCTCCAATACGGCGGGACATATCCCATCGAAAAATCGCGTATTTCTCCCCTGTTTCCAGCACTTTCCGGGTTTTCCGCATTTTGCTGTAAGTATTTGTAAGTCTTTGTATGTTTTCCTTTGTAGGCTGTGGACGACACCCCTTGACAAACTTCCGTTTTTCGTGTATTCTATATGTTAAAATACGACAAAAGGAGGCCGTTTGGCGGGGAGTGGGAAGATTTTTGGAAAACTGTTTTCTGTTCTCCCGATTCTTCCATGAATCCCGATGTATCCATGAATTCTACAGATATGCGGAGCGCCGCGGCTCCTTTTCTGCGGCTTGACAACCGTCATATTACGGGAATCCGTACGGATTCCCGTACCCGTGCGCATTCCGATACACATCGCGACGGGGAGGATCTGCGTTACGGCTTTTCCTCCCTTTCCGAGCTCGGTCTTTATGCGATGCTCGGGGCGATTCTCTCCAATCCGTCGTTCACATCAGCTTCGGGCGGACTGTACCATCTTCTGCTCGCAAGATGCAAAAACCGTTATTTTTCCCTTTCCGGAACCCTGCGCCGTCTCCGGAAAGACGGCTATCTTCTCCGGACACGCATTCCGGGCGGAAAAAACTGCTTCCGGGATTATTATACGCTTTCCCATACCGGTAGATTTCCCAAAGGGGCGCTTGCAGAAGAACTTCCGTCTGAAAGCACGTCTTGTGCGGAAGAGGATTCCGGGATTTGTCATCTGACTTATGCAGAGGGACAGCGCTTTCTTTCCGCTTATCAGCCGTTTCAGCCGCCGTGCGACAATTTTACGATGATCAGTATTCCGATGCTGTACGATGCACGGTTGTCGCTGGGAGCAAAGGGACTGTACGCCGTCATTGCCCGGCAGATCCGTCTATCCGTCTATAACGGTGATGTTGTCCTTTCCAAAGATGCCCTGCGCAAGCTGTGCCCCTGCGGCGACAATGCTTTTGACCGTCTGTTCCGGGAGCTGCGGAAAACAGGCTATCTTCGTCTGACACGCACCGCTGATATGACAACAGGACGGGGGTATTATCTTTATTCCCTGTCCGAATACGGCGATCGGAATCCGGCTTTACAATCTTCTGTTGTTTCTGCCGCTGGCCAGGAACAGGAACAGACGGGAAAACTTATGGCTCAAACAGAAGCCGGAAAGCCGGAAAACAGTCTTTCCGTTCTCCCTGACACCGCCCACCAAGCGACGCCGGTACATACTCATAAATATGAACAGATTCATACCCCTACTTATACCAGAGCGGAAATTCTTGAAAAATTTGACTTTGACTGTCTGAAAAAGGAATATCCCGCAGCTCAGCTTGATTGTATCGCGCAGCTTCTGACCGGTTTTCTGTGTGGTGACTCCACACCGGAGACTGTCATACCCGAGACCGTCACGCCGAAAAACGGCGGAAAATATCCGAAAAAGCGGCGGCGGGAGATGTCCGGTACAACGAAATCTCCGGCTGCGGGGAGCTGCGGAACCGTTTCCATCGGCGGAGAAGTACTTTTGCGGGAACAGGTGGCAGAGCGCCTGTGGGAATTGGACAGTGAGGAGATCCGGTATGTGCTTGACACCTATCACACGGTTTCCGCAAAGCAGGAGATCCGCTGTGTCCCCGCTTATCTTCTGACCTGTCTTTATCACGCAAAGGAAAATCTGGCACTCGCGCTTGATGCCTTTTCTGCGCGTGTTCCGGGGCTTGGTACCGATCCTGTTATGGGATAGGTTTTGAAGCGGTTTTGTTTTATTTCGTTATTCGATGTTTGTCACCACTCATCGAAAATACGCATCGTTTTCCGGTCGGAATGCGGTTATCATACAAATTTCATATATAGCCTCGTGTCGCAGGACAGGAGGCTGTTTGTCTTGCTTTTTGCTTCATTTTTTATTTTCCGCATCTGACAGGGGTGTGGGTGAACCCGGTTTTTGTCGGTTATTTTCGGCGTTTTCGTCGCTTTGCAGAATGTAAAAATTCCGCTGCAAGGCGTTTTTTTATGTCTGCATCGCTGCACCCCCGTTTTCACATGGATGGAATTCAAGTTGATAGTTTCCGTCCGGATTCTTTTCTGCGATATGGGCATTTCTGTTATGAAATTCCGGGTCATTCCCAGCAAACGGAAATTATCATATCCTTACTGTATTATATCCGGTTTTATTATATCTTCTTCTCATCATCGTCTGTCTTTCTTTGGTCATGTTTCTTTTGGATAATTTCCGGAAAATCCCTTGACAAATCCGCCATTCTGTGCTATAATAGATACCAAATCAAAACAGAAAAGACGATGACGAAGCGAGTATGCAGTATTCCGATGCCCAGCGAACCGGGAAGGGTGGGAGCCCGGTGAGAGGAAGCCGCAGAAAATCCCTTCCGAGTTGCAATGCCGAACGCGGCACAGACGATTTTCAAGGCATTTCCCGTTTTCCATGTTCCGTTTTCATGCGAGAGGAAGGGGATGACCGGTCTGTTGTTTGCAAGTAGGCTGCGCCGGATTTCCCCGTAAAAGGAACGCGTCTGATGGGACGTCGGAAGGTTCCGGATTTCCGGAACCATGAATGCAAGACAAATGACCGGATCGTTCCCGGTTTTCTGTCCTGTTCCGGATTCCCGGGACGGGACTTTTGTTTTTTTTTGAAAGGATGACAGAAGAATGCTTTATGAAAAGGTATCCACAAATCTGAACTTTGTGGACAGAGAAAAGGAAATCGAAAAATTCTGGAAAGAGAACAAAATCTTTCAGAAGAGCATTGATACAAGAGATAAAGGATCGGAATACACGTTTTACGACGGTCCGCCCACGGCAAACGGCAAGCCGCACATCGGCCATGTCCTGACCCGTGTCATCAAGGACATGGTGCCGCGCTACCGGACGATGAAAGGCTGTCATGTCCTGCGTAAGGCGGGATGGGACACCCACGGTCTGCCGGTCGAGCTGGAAGTCGAAAAGGCAGTCGGCATCGAGGGCAAGGAGCAGATCGAGGCATACGGTCTGGAGCCGTTCATCGGCAAATGCACGGAGTCGGTATGGAAGTACAAGGGTATGTGGGAAGACTTTTCCTCCACGGTCGGCTTCTGGGCGGACATGGACGACCCGTACGTTACTTATCACAATGACTTTATCGAATCTGAATGGTGGGCGCTGAAGCAGATCTGGGACAAGGGGCTTCTTTACAAGGGCTTCAAGATCGTTCCCTACTGCCCGCGCTGCGGCACGCCGCTGTCCTCTCACGAGGTGGCGCAGGGCTACAAGACGGTCAAGGAACGCTCCGCCGTTGTCCGCTTCAAGGTAGAGGGCGAGGATGCGTACTTCCTTGCCTGGACGACCACGCCGTGGACCCTGCCGTCCAACGTTGCGCTGTGCGTCAATCCCGATGAATGCTACTGCAAGGTCTCGGCTGTCGACGGCAGAACGTATTATATGGCAAAGGCGCTTTTGGATACCGTACTCGGCAGCCTGAAAACGGACGATGCGCCCGCGTACACGGTTTTGGAAGAATACACCGGCCGGGAGCTGGAGGGACGCGCGTATGAGCCGCTGTTCCCGTGGGCAAAGGATGTTGCCGACAAGCAGGGCAAGCGCGGCTTCTACATCACCTGCGACAATTATGTCACCATGTCCGACGGTACCGGCATTGTCCATATCGCACCCGCATTTGGTGAGGACGACGCGAATGTCGGACGGAAGTACGATCTGCCGTTCGTGCAATTTGTCAACGGCCGCGGGGAGCTGACCGAGGAAACGGCGTATGCCGGAAAATTTGTCAAGGATGCGGATCCGCTGGTCCTCTCTGACCTTGACAAGTCGGGAAAGCTGTTCTCCGCACCCAAGTTTGAACACGAATATCCGCACTGCTGGCGCTGCGGCACGCCGCTCATCTATTATGCGCGCGACTCCTGGTTCATCCGCATGACCGCAGTCAAGGACAACCTTATCCGCAACAACAACACGGTCAACTGGATCCCGGAGACCATCGGCCGCGGTCGGTTCGGCGACTGGCTGGAAAACATCCAGGACTGGGGCGTTTCGAGAAACCGCTACTGGGGCACACCGCTCAACATCTGGGAATGCGCCTGCGGTCACAAGCACGCCATCGGCTCCATTGAAGAGCTGAAATCCATGTCCGACAACTGCCCCGACGAAATCGAGCTGCACAGACCTTTCATTGATGCCGTTACCATCCGGTGTGAGAAGTGCGGCGGCGAGATGCACCGCGTTTCCGAGGTCATTGACTGTTGGTTTGACTCCGGCTCCATGCCCTTTGCGCAGTGGCATTATCCTTTTGAAAATAAGGACAAGTTTGAAGCGCATTTCCCGGCGGACTTCATTTCCGAGGGTGTTGACCAGACACGCGGCTGGTTCTATTCGCTGATGGCGATCTCGACACTGCTCTTTGACTGCGCACCGTACAAGAATGTCCTTGTGCTCGGTCATGTCCTTGACAAGGACGGACAGAAGATGTCCAAATCCAAGGGCAATGCGGTCGACCCGTTTGAAGCGCTTGCGACATACGGTGCCGATGCCATCCGCTGGTATTTCTATTCCAATTCCGCACCGTGGCTTCCCAACCGTTTCTATGCGGAAGCGGTCACGGAGGGACAGCGCAAGTTCATGGGCACCCTCTGGAACACCTATGCGTTCTATGTGCTGTATGCCAACATTGACAATTTCAATCCGACGGAATACACGCTGGATTACGAAAAGCTCGGTGTCATGGACCGCTGGATCCTCTCCCGTCTGCAGTCCACGGTCAAGGCGGTGGACGAAAATATGCAGATCTACCGCATTCCCGAAACCTGCCGTGTGCTGACGGACTTTGTGGACGAGCTTTCCAACTGGTACGTCCTCCGCAGCCGGGAACGCTTCTGGGCAAAGGGCATGGAGCAGGACAAGATCAATGCGTACATGACCCTTTACACCTCCCTTGTCACCCTCTGCCGTGCGGCAGCACCGATGGTGCCGTTCATGACCGAGGATATCTACCGCAATCTGGTCTGCTCTGTGGATAAATCTGCCCCGGAATCCGTTCACCTTTGCGACTTCCCCGTATCTGAGGAAAGCTGGATTCTGCCGGAGTTGGAAAAGGAAATGGAAGACGTCCTGGAAGTCGTCGTGCTCGGCCGTGCGTGCCGCAATCAGGCGAACATCAAGAACCGTCAGCCGGTTGGTCTTGTCTATGTCAAGTCCGATTTCACGCTCCCTGCGTTCTGCTGTGACATCATCCGCGACGAACTGAATGTCAAAAACGTGCAGTTTACCGACAATGTCCGCGATTTCACGACCTACACCTTCAAGCCGCAGATGCGCACGCTCGGTCCGAAATACGGCAAACAGCTGGGCGCTATCCGCGGGATGCTCGGCGAGGTGGACGGCAATGCGGCAATGGATGCACTGGACGCCGATGGTGTTCTGAAGCTGATGCTTCCTGACGGCACGGTGGCAGAGCTGACAAAGGACGACCTGCTCATCGACATGGCGCAGAAGTCCGGTTATGAATCCGTTTCCGACCATGGCATCACCGTTGTCATCGACACCAATCTGACCTCGGAACTTCTGGAAGAGGGCATGGTTCGCGAAATCGTATCCAAAATCCAGACGATGCGCAAGGACTCCGGTTTTGAAGTCATGGATCACATCGAAATCGCCGTCTGGGGCAATGACACCGTTGCCGCTGTCATGAAGAAGAATGCCGCCGACATCTGCGCCGACACCCTTTGTGACAATATTGTCTACGGCGAAGGCGCCGAAAACGCAAAGAAGTGGAATCTCAACGGCGAAAGCGTCATGCTTGGGGTTAAGAGACTATGAGTCCCTTATGGGGAATTCGCATCTCCTGATGCGGTAATAAGCGTTTCTTTTCAAGCTTATGAAGGCGATAAGCGTTATACACCGCGATTCCGGTTCTTTGGAAGGAACACGAATCCCCGCACCCGTCAAGGGGGGATGCTACTTTCTCTCACGCGCAAGAGAAAGTAACCAAGGAGCGCGTTATCGCTTCGCTGGATTTCATTTGCCTTGCGGTCAAATAGAATAGGCTACGTTCCGACAACACGGAATCCCGCCGAACATAGATGCAGTACATCGTGAATTAAATTCTTTTATTTCCGGATGTCCTTACCTGAAATGGGTAGGTGGGAACGGACACTTTTCACTTCGGTTTGAAGTAAAAGTTACAACAGGATATTTCTAAATACAAAAGGATTTATGCCGCCAAAAGCAGAGCATAAATCCTTTTAATATCTTATTACATTCAACCGAAGTGATAAAGTATCGCCCATCCCCCAACCATCGCCAGAGTAAGGGAACCAAGGAACCAAAGATTCCAAATGATGCTGAAACTGCCCCTGTGTTCGGTGGGATTCCGGTTTGTCGGCGTTCCTCCTATTTATTTTGACTGCAGGGTAAAAAAAATCCAGCGGAGTGATAGTGCGCTTTTTGGTTACATTTTCTTGCGCAGGAGAAAAAGTAACGCCCCCGTTCGCGGTCACGGACAGTTTCGTCTCTTGCAAGAGACATAAATCGCGGTGCGAAACGCTTTTTGCTTTCTATTGTTTGGAGAAGCGGAAGTCATTTTACTGCCGGAGTCCAGACACCTCTGCGAACGCTTTTCTGATCCGCGGGAAGCAGATTGCTTCCCCTATAAAATCACGGAGAGCAGGTGCATCGCCCCACACAGTTGTGAAAAGGCTTTGGTAACTTTCCCGAAAGTCACTCTTCCTCCTTGAGAGGCGCTGTATGACGGTTGACGCTGTTTTGCAGCTTCCGCATACGGCGAAGCCTTGCCGCGCGTCTGGCGGCTTCGTAGCGGGCTTTGTGGGCATCCTCGAAGGGCAGGAGGGCGGCGGATGCGGTGTATTGCGGCGACTGGAGGGACGGGTGTGGGGGTTCCGGGTTTGACTGCGGGGATTCCGGGAGATTTGCGGCGGGGATATTAG
>JAFUPC010000086.1 GCA_017481495.1 Clostridia bacterium | reverse complement strand
TGGCGGCAAAAGCCTTTTCGCCTGTCACGGATGCGGAAATTGCAAGAGCCAAACAGATCATTGACCGCGTACAGACCGTCATCGACTGCAGCTGTCCCGTGAGAGAATTCAACCGTGCCAACGAAGAATTACTTCGGTATGCCGCATCCAAGGTGACAACGGAGGTACCCGTATGACAAAATCCCTCCCCCGCGTGCTCATTGCCGGAACGTCCAGCGGAAGCGGTAAGACCACCGCCGTCTGCGCGATTCTGACTCTTTTGAATCGCCGCGGCATCGGTGTGACTGCCTGCAAATGCGGTCCTGACTACATCGACCCCATGTTCCACGAATCGGTGCTTGGCATTCCGTCGGCAAACCTCGACCCGTTTTTCTGTGACGGAAATCTTCTGAGCTCACTCCTTGCCGAGAACGGAGATGAACTGTCTGTAATCGAAGGGGTCATGGGGTATTACGACGGTACGGGGGAAGATGGGACGGACAACAGCACCTACACCGTTGCGGCGAAAACCGATACACCCGTGATTCTCGTGGTGAATGCAAAAGGGGCATCCACCTCTCTTCTTGCGGTGATCGAAGGATTTCTGCATTTTCTGCCCGACAGCAGAATCTGCGGCGTGATTTTCAACAACATCACCGCCATGACCTACGCCATGCTGAAAAAGCAGATGGACAATCGTTTCGCCGGCAGAATCCGCGCAGTCGGCTATATCCCGAAACTGCCGGAGGACTGCATCCTCGGCTCCCGTCATCTTGGGCTGATCACGGCGGCGGAAATCGGCGATCTGCGGGAAAAGCTCGACAAAATCGCCGATCTGTGTGCGGAAACGATTGATCTGGATGCGCTGCGTGAGATCGCGCATACGGCAGAGCCGCTGGAGTATACATTGCCGATCAGTCCGGAACTGCCTGCTGTGAAAATTGCGGTCGCACGGGATGCGGCGTTCTGCTTCTATTATAAAGATACGCTGAAACTGTTTGAGAAAATGGGGGCGGAGCTTGTATCTTTCTCACCGCTTGCCGATGAGCCGATTCCCGACGATGCGGACGGACTGCTCCTCGGCGGTGGTTATCCCGAGCTGTATGCGGATGTGTTGGAACGAAACAAAACCTCCAGCAAAAGCATCCGCCGTGCCATCGAAAGCGGAATTCCCACCATCGCCGAATGCGGCGGATTCCAGTATCTCGGCAGGACGCTGGAAGGTAAGCAGATGTGCGGCGTGCTTCCCCATGACAGCGCGAACACCGGCAAGCTGGTTCGGTTTGGCTACATCACGCTGACCGCTAAAAACGACGGTTTGTTTGGTGAAGCGGGAACAAATTTCCGTGCTCACGAATTCCACTACTACGACAGCACCGACAACGGAAACGCATTCACCGTCGTGAAATCGAACGGGCGAAGCTGGGAATGTGTGCAGTACACAGACACACTCTATGCCGGATATCCGCACCTGTTCCTGCCCGCGAATATTCCCGCAGCAGAAGTCTTTTACAAGAAATGCCTTGCATATAAGGAGAACAAATCATGATTATCAACGATCCGAACGCCATTGAAGCGCGCAGTATGGAAATCATCGAAAGCGAGCTGACCGTGGACATTCCCGAAGAAAATAAAGCGGTGGTCAAGCGCGTGATTCATTGCACCGCAGATTTTGATTATGCTGTGAATCTCGCCTTTTCCGACGGTGCCTGCGCGAAAGCCATCGAAGCGCTGAAAGCCGGCTGTGACATCGTGACCGATACGCAGATGGCAAAATCCGGCATCAACAAAACAGCCGCCGCCAAACTGGGATGCGAAATCCATTGCTTCATGAGTGATCCCGATGTGGCAGAAACCGCCAAGGAGCGTGGATGTACAAGAGCGGTTGCCTCCATGGAAAAAGCGGCGAAGCTG
>JAFUPC010000085.1 GCA_017481495.1 Clostridia bacterium | reverse complement strand
GGCGTGAACCGCATAAAGCAGTCCCGCACCGTCCGCACCGCAGAGCACGATGACCTGCCGCCCCTCCCGGAAAGGCGATGCGCCAACGCAGATGGAATACCCCTCTTTGTGCGTTTCGGGGACAAAGAAGCCGCGCCCGGCAAGGGTTTTGCAAAAGTCACCGTCCCCGACCGTGCCAAGGATGATCAGATTTTCGTCGTACTGCTCCGGCTGAAAAACCGCTTCGTCCGTGACGGCAAGCGGGTAGGGAAGATACGCATCCACGATGCCATAGAGGTCGTACACCGCACAGCGTACTGTGTCGGACATTGTGTGCGGGGTGAGAATGCGCCATTTTCCGTTTTTGATTTCCAGTGCCATATGAAAACCTCCTGTTTTTCAAAAATAGGTCTTGACTTTCTGCTTATATTATACTCTAATATTCTTGAAAAAGATAGGACGGATTATGCGGATTTCTGACAATATTTTGACCTTTTGGGGAGGATGATACCATGCGTCTTGACAATGAATATGTTTCCCGGTACCGCACCCTGCCGGCGGCATCCTATACCGAGGAGCTGTCCGAAAAAGCGATCCCGTATCTGCCGCACTGCCGGATCGGGCGGGACGGAGACACGGGAGGGGAAAACGGTATTCATACCGGTGCGGATCACTTTTTTCTTTCCACGCCGATGCACTATCATCCGGAGGCGGAGATTTTGTATGTCGTCTCCGGGGAATGGCAGTACCGCACTGCATCCGCAAAACGCTTCTGCACGGCAACGGCGGGCGACCTTGTGTTCTTTCTGCCGTATGAGCCGCACGAAACTGCCATCCGCGCGGGCGGCGGCGGATATGTCACGCGGTGCATCTGCTTTGATACGGGACTGCTTGCCGCGGTTCCCGGCGGACAGGGCGCACAGCTGGCAGAAGGTCTTGCCGGCGGCGGGATTCTGACCCCATCGGGACAGCCACTTCATATCACCAAAGAAGAAGATGCGGACGGTTCTCTGCGGCGTGCCTTTGACGGAATGCTGTCCGCGCTCGATGCACCGGGGGAATGCGAGGAGCTTATGTTTTTCGGCGCACTGTGTACGATGTTCGGCATCCTCCGGCAGGGCGGACGGTTCGATGCGTTTACGGGTGCCGCTGACGTGGGACACGGGGACACCTCCGTCCCCGACCGGCGCTTTGCGCGCAGTGTCATCGACTACACGGAAGCGCATTACGCGGAGCACCTGACCACCGCCGCCGTTTCCGCCGCGCTCAATTACAGCGAAGCGTATTTCTGCCGGATGTTCCGCCGCATTTTTCACCTGTGCTACAGCGATTATGTCAGCCGTCTCCGCGTGGCAAAGGTGCGCCCCCTGCTCGGAACAATGTCCGTGACTGCTGCCGCCGTTGCCTGCGGGTTTACGCACATGAGCCGGTTCTCGAAAGTCTTCCGGCAGTATACGGGGCTGTCGCCGACGGAGTATCGGAAGCTGTTGAAGAAGGAGGAATAGTATGAGGGTGAAAGAGGGATGGCGATATAAAGTTGGCGATGGCGGTATGGTCTTACGCTGTGCGAATCCGGTGCTTTGTGGTACGTTGTTTCGGCGAAAACTTTACATTGGCAAGAACTTAGACCGAAAGGTTCGCACGATAAACTATCGCCAAAGAGGGAAGATTTTCTGTGCGAACCGTTCGGCCCGCTTTCTCGCAAGAGAGAAGAGAGATCAGAAATCCCCCACCGCCACCGACAGCGCGGCGTAGTCGCCGATGGTCTCACCAAGTCCTGCGGGGACGACCGTGCAGACATCGTTTGCGAACGCAAGGGTCTCGCGGCGCATGACCTCTTCCATTTTCGGGCGGATGAGGTGCGCGGAACGCATGAAGATGCCGCCGAGGACGATGAGGGAGGGGTTCAGCAGATCGACCAGCACGGAAAGGGTCTCGCCGAGCTTTTCCCCGCACATTGCATAAATGGAGAAGGACAGCGCATCGCCGTCGTCGGCAAGATCGCCGATGAGCTTCGCCGTGATGTTGGCATAATCGTGTCCGGCTTCCTCCCACAGGCGCGGGGATTCGCCGCGCGCAAGTGCGTTTTCCACGGCAAAGCATCCGAGCTGTGCGATGCCGCCGCCGGAGCAATAGCCCTCCGCCGAGCCGTATTTGTTGTAACCGATGGGGAGTTTTTCCCCGCGCGATTCCGATTCCCTGACAAGCCGCAGATGACCGACTTCCCCCGCCATGTCGGAGGTGCCGCTGTACAGCTTTCCGCCGAGGATCAGTCCCGCGCCAAAGCCCGTGCCGAACGTGCAGAAGACCATGTTTTCCACACATTTTCCGGTTTCGGGATTTCTGCCCGCGCCGAATTTCCATTCCGCAACGGCGCAGGCGTTGGCATCGTTCTGCAGATACGTCTTCACGCCGGTCTTTTCCTCAAAATACGAAACGATCTCAATGTGATCCCACCCCGGCAGATTGGGCGGCGAGAGGATGACACCCGCCTTTGCATCCAGCGGCCCGCCGCAGCTGATGCCGATGCCGGAAATGTCGGAAAAGGTCATGCCGTGCGCACCGAGAAGCGAAACAGCGTGGGTGTACAGCTCTCCCATCACCTCATGCGGATCGCGCCCCTTGCCCGTTGCAAATTTGTCTTTGTCGATGAGGGCCAGCGTGCCGTTCTGCACTTCACCGATGCAGACGGCACATTTCGTGCCGCCGATGTCAAGTCCGATGTAAAACATAAAAAGTAACTCCTTTGTTGGTTAAAAATATAATCAGTTTCCGGAAACGGTGTTCAGGAATGTTCCCGCTCCCTATAATGCTTTGGCGACATCCCCGACCGCCGTTTAAATTCCGACGAAAAATCGGCGATGTCCGCGTACCCGCATTCCGCGCTGATCTCCGAAATGGACATGGCGGTGTATTCCAAGAGCTTTTTCGCAAAGGAAAACCGCAGCTCGCACAGATACTGCTTGAACGATACCCCGGTGTACGCTTTGAACTGACTGCTGAAATAATTCGGCGAGTAGCCCGCCAGCTTTGCCGCATCTTCCAGCCGTACATTTTGCGTGAAGTGGTTCTGCAGATACAGCATCGCGTGCTGGATAGAGGAAATTTTCCGCGACTGCGGCACCTGGTCGGACAGATTCCGGATCTTGCCGAGGATACAGCCGAGCAGGGTGCGGGCGTAGGTGTCGCCGGGCGGCAGGGTGTTGTCGTAAGAGAACAGATCGGCGGAGTTTTGCGCGGGGAGATCGTGTTCTACGGGCGGTGACGCCTGCGGCACTGCCGTCAGCGGGGGAACCTCCGCAATCGGAGCGGGAATGTTGCTGTAAGCGGCGGAAACCTCCTCCGTGTAGGTGTTCAGATGCAGATAGGAGATCAGCTCTCCCGCCACCACCTGTAAAAAGCGAATGTTCGCCGGGGAAATGTCGTACATGACATACGGATGCTCGGCGAAAATGCCGACCAGCGTTTCCGTGTCGCAGACCTCTTCCGTGAACATGATGTTGATGAGCTTCGTCTGCTCCGAAAACCGGACACTGTGAAAGCTGATGGGACTCATCATGAACAACGCACCGCGTCGGATGGGATAATCCGTGCCGTCGATGCTGTACACGCCGCCGCCCGACAAAATCAGCTCGATCTCGTAAAAATCGTGGCGGTGAATGTCCCAGTCCTCCGCCGGAATCCGACATGACGCATCCAGGTGCATCTTCGGATTCCGCAGATTGCCGATGTCAAGGGACGGAATGGACATGGGGATCACGGCTCCTTTCCTTTTTCCATAATTATACCAGTTTTCTTATGAAAAAACAAGCCCCGAATTATTAAATCGTAAGTTTTCCCAAATTTTCCGTTGATTTTACTATGGAAATCCGACGGAATATCTGGTACAATAGAGATAAACGAAAATTTTTATAAAAGAAAGGAAATGATTATGAAAACAGGACAAAAATCCTTGACTGCCATCCTTGCACTGCTGGCGGCGGCGGCACTGTTTTCTGCCTGCGGAGACAGCGGGACACAGAACAGCACAACCGACACGGCAAATGTGGATACCGCCGCCGCACCGGAATCCACCGCGGAGACGGAAGCGGTCTGGCCGGGGGAAGTGCAGGATCTCGGCGGACAGGAGATCCGCATCTTCAACATTGACGAATACTGGGGCATGACCGTCCGTCTGGAACCGGACGAAAGCACGGGCGACCGTCTGAACGATGCTCTGTATGAACGTGCCGCAAAGATCGAGAGCCTGTTCAACTGCGACCTCATCGACGATGCGTATGCCGCAAATCTCGGGATGTCGAACATGGCGACGGGCGCGACCAAGCTTCTGATGGCGGGCGACGATACCTATGACGTCATGTACATCCCCAACGACAAGCTGGTCAATTTGGTGGACGGCGGTGCGCTGTGGAACCTCCACGATCTGGATGCGCTGAATTTTGATGCGGCATGGTGGGATGCTTCCTACAATACCGATGCCGTGCTCGGGGATGCGCTGTACGGTGCTTCCGGTGACGGGTATCTGATGGCATATGACAGCTCGTGGTGTCTGTTCTTCAACGAAGCCATTCTGACGAAGCTCGACATGGAACTTCCGTATCAGCTCGTCCGCGACGGAAAATGGACGTATGATGCGTTTTATTCCTACATCAAGGGCGCCGCATCCCTGAACGGCGACAGCGACTGGTCGTGGACAGTCGGCGGAAACGCAGTCTACGGTCTTGTCACGCATGACCATGCGCCGGATAAATTCATTCTGGGTGCGGGTGTCCGGTATGTCACGAACGAAAACGGCAGTTATGTGTTCTCCGCCGAAACCAACCGTTTCTATTCCGCCGCCGCATCGCTTGCGGAAATGCTCGGCGAGGAGGGAACGACCCTGCGCGGTAACATGGACGACTTCAACCAGGACCGCGGGTATGTCTATACCTTCATGAACAGCCGCGCGGCATTCCTGACGGCAGAACTGAAAACCGCCATGAATATGCGCGACATGGAGGAGACGTTCGGCATCGTCCCGTTCCCGAAATACGACGAGACACAGGAAAACTACCAGACCTCCATCATGAGCGAAATGCTCGTCATGACCATCCCGACCACCTCCAAAACACCGGAAACGACCGCTGCCGTCATGGATGCACTCTATTATGAGGGAATGCAGTCCGTTGTGCCGGTGTACTTTGACGTCACCGTCTCGCAGAAGGGTCTGCGCAACGAGGATTCCATCGATATGCTGAACATCATCCGCTCCACCCGCGCCGTTGACATCGCAACAATGTACGGCTGGAACGGCGAGCTTCTGAACAAGATCCGCGAATCCTCTTTCAAGGGCAACAGCACCGCCGCCTCCGACGTGGCAAAGTACAAGAGCAAGATCGAGGAAAAGATCAATTCGTTTGTGAAAGAGCTTGGGTAAGGCGGACTCTGACACGGAATTCAATATTTAACACGGAATCCAGCGCGGAATTTTGCGTTGGATTTTGTATTAGGTTCTGTATTCAAGAAAAATATGTAATAAAACTGCCGCACGCTCCCATGAAAAACGTGCAGCAATTCTTATGTTTGTTAAAAAAGCAGAGACAGAAATCTCAGAATCCCTCGATCTCCAGCATATCCGCCGCTTCCAGCGCGGTCTTGTATGCTTTGTAATCGACGTCGATGAGATTGGTGTGATAATGGTTGCGGCCGCGGACGACGTTTTCGCCGTTGCTCATTTCCCACTCGATGAGGTAGAACTTCTTCTCGCCCTTTTCGATGTCGATGGAGAGCAGACGATTGCTCTTTTCCGCATTCAGCGAACCGGATGCCTTGGCGACAACGGTACCGTCGGTGATGTTCTTGACACGGTAGGAGACAGTGACATCCTTTGTCGTGTCGTTGATGCCGTAGAGGGTCAGCGTGGTGTCGTTTTCCGGCTCGTCGAAGGCAAGGCAGACGGGCTGCTGTGCGCGCTTGATGTAGTGGTAGGCGATCTTCTTGCAGTAGTTGTAATCGACGATTGCATCGGAGATCTGCGGCCAGCCGTCCACCAGATTCCACCAGATGATGCCGTTTCTGCGGCCGCGCGTGATGCGGAAGCGTTCGATGAAGTATTTCTTCGCTTCTGCCTGCGAGATCTGGCTCATCAGCGCAAAGTCATCCAGATTGTCGGGCATCTCGCCGAACAGAGTCTTGACCTGCTTTGCCATCAGACCGATGCGGTAGGAATACGGGTCGGACATATCGGCACGCATACAAGCGGCATGAACGAGCCATTCCTTATCGGGTGCGCCGAACTCGGTCGGGCAGGATTCGTCAAAGATGGGCCACAGATGGTCCTTGGAAATAAACGTCGCAAGCGATTTCGGCGACGGACAGCCGTGATAGCCGGTCTCCGATGCGAAATGGCAGACGGTGTTCTTGTAATAATTACCCTTGAAGTAATCGCGCGGACCCCACAGATGGTCTTCGGAGATCGGTGCGCCGCTCTTGAATGCTTCCTCATCGACATACGGGGAGGACGGCAGATACGGGCGCGTGAAGTCGTGGATGCGGAGCAGTTCGGGAATCAGCTTGCGCGTGACGACGTTGTCGTTGGGGTCGCGGCGGGAGCCTGCCCAGTTGATGGCAAAGTCGCATTCGTTGTCGCCCGCCCACAGAACGATGGACGGATGGTTGCGGTTCTGCTTGATGATGAACTCGATTTCCGGTGCCAGCATATCCAGGAACGCTTTGTCCTGTGGATATGCCGCGCATCCCATGCCGAAGTCGTGCCAGACGAGAATACCCTCTTCGTCACAGCGGTCAAAGAAGTGCGGATTTTCGTAGACGTTGCCGCCCCAGAGCCGTATGATGTTGCATCCGAGATCGACCGACATATCAATGGCAGGGTCGATGCGGTTGACGTCGTTTGCATGGAACGCATCCAGCGGCACCCAGTTGGTACCCATTGCGAAAATGCGCTTGCCGTTGATGATGAAGCAGAAATCGCCCTCGCCCGCTTCGTTGGTCGTGGACGTGCGGGACAATTCAACCGTACGGATACCGGTGCGCATCGTGTGCGTGTCGACGACCTCGCCGCAGTAAAGCAGTTCCACGGTCACGTCGTACAGGTTCGCATCCCCCGCGTTCTTCGGCCACCACAGCTTCGGCTTGTCCACATACACATCGATTCTGTGGGATGTGTGCAGAATCTCACGCTCGCCGGAGAAAACAGAGTCGCCGCAGACACCCTTGACGCGAAGCTTGAAATCGTGCAGGAAATCCTTGTCAATGGAAAGCGAGTAGTAAACGCACAGATTCGCGGCGTGTTCATTTGCCCAGGTCGGGTAAATAAAGATGTCCTCAATGCGGTCGGACTTCTTCTGAATGAGCGAAACAGGCTTCCAGATGCCTGCGGACACGATGCGGGGCATGATGTCCCAGCCGTACATGCTTGCCGCCTTGCGGATGTAGAGGGATTCGTAATTGTATTTCAGCGCGTTTGCAGAAACGGGCACTTCGTAGTCCCGCGCCGCGATGACCGCCGGAATGATGTGGACGACAAGGTCGTTCTCGCCCGTGAGAAGCTCCGGAACCGGAATTTCGTAGGTCAGAAACATATTGGAGACCTTTTTGAGCAGCTTGCCGTTTAAGTAGATCTCCGCCACGGTGTCGATGCCCTCAAAGCAGAGGAATGTGTTCTCGTCCGCCGTGCCGTCAAAGGTGAAGGAGCGGCAGTACCAGAGGTGGAGGTTCTCCAGCTTCTGCACTTCCAGCGTGTTCATTCCGAAATACGGGTCGCCGATGAGTCCCGCGCGTTCCAGATCCCGCTCAAAGTTGCCGGGAACAGCACCGTCCACACAGGAATAGATCAGCCGCGCCGCATCTGCCGTGGTGGTGACCGCTTCGGTCATTTTTTTTACATTGCGGTTTTCCGCATAATAAAGCTTCCATGTACCGGATAAGTCGATTTTGGATTTCAGCATAAATGTTGATTCCTTTCGATGAATTTGTTGTTACCATTATTATACAGGATATTTGCATATAAATCAAGGGAAACCGGAAAAAAAGTTGATTTTCCCAAAATCTTCGTTGTTTTTTCCATGTAAATTTCGTTTCGGCGAAACTTATAACTTGCCCCGCAGGGGCAAACTTCACTGCCGGCAGAATCCCGGAGAAAAGAAACAAGCGGAGTACCAACGAGAGAACTCCCGCGATATCCGCCTGCTTCTTACCAAAAAAAGGAGGGATGACCGTCCGGAGGAGAAAGGAAACCTCCGGAAATCAAAATGAAAAAGATTAACAAATGTGAAATATATCTTGCATTCACGCGCGCATACGGTGTCTCTACTCACCGTCGCGGGTATCGTGATTGCCGGATAAGCTGTTGAACTGCTCCAGCCGCCGGTTCATTTCGGAAACAGAATGCCGGTAGCGGATGTCGGAAATGATGCCGCCGATCGCGACCGCCGCGATGCACAGAACCACGGACAGAAGCATTAAGAAAATCAGACTCTGCCCTGTGCCGAGCATGAACTTGCCGAGCACCGAAACGATGACGGCGTTGATGACAGCGGAAATAAAGCGGTTGCGCCAGATGATGTTGCGGCGCAGATGGTTTCCCGACAGCGGAAATACATCGACAAACAGAACCTCAAAGACAAGTCCCACGACCGCGCCGGTCGCGATGATGTACCACAGGATCTTCGTATTGATGACCTCAGCACCCATCGCCGTGTATTCCAAAAGCACAGCCAGAAGACCGATGGTCACGGACACACAGACATTGATGAAGAGCCGGTACAGAAGATTGTTTTCATTCATGACGGAAATCGGATACCTCCCAAACGATTGTATGAAACAAATGCGGCATTCTACATACCGAGCGTTGTCTTGAGTGCCTGGATGTAAAGGCGCGTGATGACAACTTTGTCTCCGTTCTTCATGACGGCGACCATGCGTCCGTTGAACAGCGGTTCCAGATACGAGACCTTGCGCAGATTGATGATGCTGTACCTGCTGACGCGAAGAAAGCCGGCATTTTTGAACTTTTCTTCGATTTCATACATTTTCAGAGGGGTTTCGTACACGGAATCCTCCGTAATGAGGAGAACCTTGTTTTCCTGTGTATCGAAATAACAGATATCCTCCGGCTTCAGAATATAGGTTTTGTTGTCCTTCTTGCCGATGATGGTGTTGGCAAACAGACGGATGGTGGAGAGCAGACGCTCCGTTTCCTCATCGAGCTCACGGCATCGGATGATGACTTCGGTCTCCTCCACATCGGAGACGGTTTCCAGTTTGATTTTCAATGTGCCGTTTCCCGTCCTCTCTGTTTTGCTTGCATATATATGATACACCATTTTGAGAAAAAAATCAAGTACTTTTTCGCAAGATGCGATTTTTGAGGCTTGAAATGCGTTATGAGGTGGGGTGAAATGCATGGGGGATAATGAAATTGCTTTTCAAGAATGCAGGCATATCGGTTCGCATGATGCGCATTCCGCGTGGGGTAATGCTGTCAGTTTAAGGGATTTTTGATAAATTGAAAATGGCTGTGCTATTTTCTTCCATTTTTCGCGAATGCGGAAATATTTCATGCTATCAATGTTACGTTGACAGCACTCCCCTCACAGCACCGTCCCATGAAACAGTGCGCGCCGCAGATGGCCGTACCGCAGGGCAAGCGCCGCTTGTGCCAGGGTTGTGCCGGGGTGGTCATCGGCGGATGGGGGAACGGTTTCCTGCCCGGCAGCGGCGTACAGGAGGGCAGAGGCGGTATCGGGGTCTTCGCAGGGCGCGCAGGTATCTTGTGTTCCGCCACTGTGGAATCCTCCGCCGCGGAAATCGGGGGATGGGCAGGTTCCGGGGCAGGACAGCGTGACGATAGGACCGGCATTGCGTGTTTTGTACCATGCGGCAAAGCTGCCGGGTTCCTCCGAGATTCCGGCGATGCACCGGGCGGCATCCATGTCCCGCGCGAGAATCTCCGCGATGCTCCGGGTGCGGTGGTCTCCCGACGGGCAGCTGACACAGCCGAACGCGCTGTCGCAGTCCTCATCGTCAAGAAACAGCACCAAATCCGTCTCCGCCGCCCCGCGCAGATACCGGCAGACCGCCGCGCATTCCGGTTCGCTCTCCGGGTGCATTCCGGGAAAACCTGCCTGCCCGATGCCGGATGCCGTTTCCATACAGCGCGTGAAATCCGCATCGCAGTTGCACCGCAGGTCAACACCGCGCCCGTTCGTCACCCAGCCGGAAAACGGATTGACGTCCGCCGGATACGCATCCGCGCTGTCTCCCCCCCGCCCCGACAGCGGATTCCGGATACAGGACAAAAGCCGGTCGAGCAGAGGATTTTTGTCGTCCGTGCCGTGAACGCGCAGAACTGCGCCGTCCGGATTGAGCAGGGGCACGACCGTGATGGTACGCGTGTGGAACAGATAGGAGATGTCAATGCCCGCAATGCGCCGCCCGCTTTTCATGGATGAAGCAAAGTCGCAGACAAACCGCAGAAGACACGCCGCGGAGCACAGACTGCCTGTGACACCGCCGACATACAGAATCCGGTGTCCGCCGCCCTCGCCGAGCTGAAGTGCCGGAATCTCCCGTCCGAGATAGCTTTTCCCGAACGGAATGCGGCGCAGAATTTCCGTTTCCGCGCAGAGTGTGTTCAGAAGATGGTCGTAAAGTTCGTAAATATTGTTATGTTCCATAAAATCGCCTCTTTGGTAAAATGTTGTCTCATAGGAAAATCCTTTTTCAGTGAGAAAATTGTTTCTCGGTGTGAAATTTATTTCTCGGTGTGAAATTTATTTCTCGATGAGAAATTTATTTCTCGTATATCCTCCGTATTCCGCGGGAATGATGCAGATACATCACCCACATGGAAAGGAAATGATCCGATATGAAAAAAATCAGAACCGTCCTGCATCTGCATCCGGTGTCCACCGTCATCCCGCACGCCGATTCTGCCGCGCATGAAAAAAATCCGCTGGTGTTCCGCCGCAGCTACGATATTTCCACCGCTGTCTGCCGTGAAAAAACGAAAGATGCGGATGCACCCGCCGCCATGCACCTGCGCGGTACCACGGAGACACCGCTTGTACGATGTGCCCTCATCGGTGCGGCAGTCGTCGGCGGGGTCATGCTGCTGTCCGGCATCGGGCAGATGTGTATGCGCGCAAAATACCGCCGGATGTATAAACAGCGTTACCGCGACCGGTACAGGCAGAAAGTGAATCGTGTAAAACAGCATCATGAAACGCCGATGCCGGCGGGAACTCCGCACTGTGGCGGAAAAGACTGAGAATATTATACCATAAAGGAGCTGTCGAATATGCGCAAAACGCCCCGCATCCGAAAAAATCGTTTTTTTGTTTCCCCGAACGCATCTCTGTATGCGTTTTCCGTACTTCTCCTCGTCATGCTCGCGGGGTGTCTGCTTTTCTGGAATCTCTCAGACAGAAAGACAGCCGGGGTCGCTGTCACGGCGGATGCGGAACAGACAGACGATGTGCCGACGGAAGAAGAGGGGGAATGGGACGACGGCGCGTGGGAAGGAGAAACCGCAGATGTCCCCGTCTTCCTCTCCCGCGGGGATAGAGGACACGCGGTTACCGCCGTGCAGGACGATCTGCGCATCCTCGGCTATGACCCCGGTGACAAAACCGGCATCTATACCCTCGCCACTGCCTCCGCCGTTAAACGCTTTCAGGAGGACATGGGTCTGAACGCCGACGGCATCTGCACCGGAGCCGTTTCTGCGGCGCTGTCGTACTTTGCCAAAGGCGAAACGATGATAATGGAGGGAGAAGAAAATTCGGAGTCACTGTCGGAACCGCTCCGCACCGCACTGACAACGGCAGGATGTCTTGCCGCGGATAACGCTGTCTGCGACGGCATCGTCACTGACGGAACCCTGCGTGATGCGCTCATCCTGTTCCAGCGGACACACGGCTTGTGCGCAACGGGAAATGCCGATTTTGCGACCCGCTGTGCATTGGGATTATCCACCCCCGAAACCATCTGCGATGCGGCATCCGCCGCGGTATACGACCTGCGCGTGATGATGCTCGTCGGCGCTCTTGACGGAATCCGCCGCGCCTGTCCGGAGGCGGATGACCTCTGCACGTTGACCGCCTGTGCAGAGATCCTGCTGACCGATGCAGACGCCCTTGCGGCTGTGTGCGCCGCCCTCGGCGCATTTGACAGTGTTGTGCCGATGGATGACGGTATTCTACGCCGTGCGGCGGAAGATGCCATCTGCAATGTCGAAAACGGGGCGATGCTTTCCGGGGTTGTGGAAAGTCTCCTCCCGGGATTTTGACGCACTTTCTCCCCATGACTTTGTATCTGCTTCCCGCGGATCAGAAAAGTGTTCGCAGAAGCATCTGCACTCTCGCAGAAAGTGTCCGGCACGCGCGGAAGTCCTCCTCCGCGCGGTTTGTTCAACGAAGTTGAACGTGGGGACGGGAGAGTATGACGGCGGAAAATACGCTGTACTACTGTTTTTACTCCCGACGTAACAATTGGCATCGGTTTTCAATGCTTTGGAAAGCGCAAATCTCTACGCACCCGCGATTTAGGTTCCTTGTAAGGAACATGAACTCCCGCGATGGCGAGAGGGGATGCTACTTTCTTTCCAACGCGAGAGAAATGTAACCCAGGAATGGCAAAACCGTTCCTATCGAGCGCGCTATCGACCCGCTGGATTTATTTGCCCTGCGGTCAAAATATATAGACGGAGCTCCGACAACCCGGAATCCCGCCGAACACAGGGGCGCTTACAGCGAAAATTGGAATCTTTGGTTTCCTTGATTTCCTTACTCTGGCAATGAATGGGTGGGAAGCGGCACTTATCACTTCGGTTTCATGTAATTCAGATACAAAAAAGGATTTATATCTTGCTTTTTGCGGCATAAATCCTTTTGTATTCAGAAATATTCTATTGTAACTTATACGTCAAACCGAAGTAAAGAGTGTCCGTTTCTTCCCATCCATTTCAGGTAAGAATGTCCGGGAAGCAAAGAAGCAAATTGTTTCCTTACAAGGAACCAAAATCGCGATGCGAAAAGAGTTGAGTCTTTCAAAGGCTTGAAAAAACAAAAACAGAAAAATCTTATTCTTCCTTGGCAGAAGAAGCCGGCTCCTCAACCGCTTCTTCCTCCTCTTCCACCGCCGGCGTGACAAGGGGCCGAAGCGCATCGGCGATGATTTCCGCCTGCTGAACCACAGCGGGGGTCTTCCAGTGGAACGTGTCTTTCATGAATTCCCGCTTGTTGAGCGCGGACATCGGAGACCACAGATCAATGACGGGGAGACCTTTCTTTGCGGCGAAGCCGAGCACGAAATCGTTGTACCGTTCCACGATCGCGTTCTTGTCGCGGTCGGCGATCGGGGTGGAGAGAACGAGGAACATCGGAATGCCCTTGCATTTGTCGGAGATGAAGCGCACAGTGTTTGCGTAGGCTTCTTCCCATTCGTCGGGGGAGGCGGTCAGACTGTGCAGACCGTTGTTGAAGCAGATGGCATCGTACCAATACGAGTCAAGCAGATAGTCCAGCTCCCGCAGATAGTCGGGGTCGGTCACGCATTTCGAGCTTGCCCAGAACGTGACGTTGGCGCAGTCGGAGAGACGTTCGCCGACAACGGTCTGATAAGCGTTGCAGATGGAGTCGCCGATGAGCAGAACACGGGGCGTTTCCGTGTCGCGGGCGTTGAAGGAATAGGAGATCGACCATTCCGTGTTCTCGCGGGTGTGGGTGGTTTCGGGCAGTAAATAGTCCTGATAGCGAATCATAATTGTTTGTTTGCTCCTTGATATGGTATTGGTAGAATTATAACAGTAATAAAATCCATTCCGCGACGTAAACCGTCACGCAGGCGGAGACCGCAACGGTCAGAAGTCCCCGGCCGAAAAAGGCGAGAACGACGGACACGAGCAGTCCTGCGGCGGCGGATGCGATATGGGAGGTGGAATAGAGGATCGCCGGGAAGGTCATAGCGCCCAGCACGGCGTAGGGAACGTAGTAGAGAAAGGATTTGATGAAGCGGCTTTTGATGGGGTGGCGGATGAGTACCAGCGGCACCATGCGGATGAGATAGGTCACCCCCGCCATCACAAGCGTGTAGAGGATCAGCATCGGAATGCTCTGGGTCATTTTGATACCTCCCCGGTCTCACCGGAAACAGGTGCTTCCTGCGAGATCTCCGCAGGATTTTCCGTCGTTTCTTCCTCTTGTACCGGCGCAAAGACCGCACCGAGCGCGGCGGCAACGATGGCACAGATGATGATGACAAAGCCGGAGGAAACGGTGTTCAAAACCGGCAGATAGCGGAACGCGCACGACATGAGCACCGCGCCGCCCAGCACCAGCGCGACCGCACGGCTCGTTTTCGCGGGCGGAATGACAATGGCGACGAACATTCCGTAAATGGCAATGCCCAGCGCCGCCATCACACTTTCGGGAAGAATGCCCGATGCGACGGAGCCGATGAGCGTTCCTGCCGACCAGCCGACGTAAGGCGGAATGATGAGACCGAACAGATACCACCGCCCGACGAGTCCCGGCTGTCCCGATGCAACGGCAAACACCTCGTCGGTGTTGCAGAACGCGATGAGAAATCGGTCACACAGGCGCACGCTCTTGTCAAACTTCTGCGACAGCGACACGCTCATCAGCGCGTACCGCATATTGATGACGCACTGCGTCAGAATCATTTCTCCCATCGTACAGCCGATGACCATCAAATCAAGCCCTGCAAGCTGTCCTGCGGAGGTGACGTTGGTCATGGAAATGAGAAGCGCGATCCACGCGGGTACACCGCGGGACACCGCCGTGATGCCGAACGCAAACGACACGGAAAGATACCCCAGTCCGATCGGCACCCCGTCCCGCATTCCGCGCAGGAACAGGGAACGGGGATTTGAAAATTGTTCTTGTATCATGAAAAATTGCTCTTTTTGATAATGATAAAATCAGACAGCGGAAATCTCCCGCAGCTCCCCGTTTGCGCCTGCGGCAAGCAGAACGCCGTCCGAACGCACCACGCGGTATCCGTCATGCTCACAGAAAATATCAAAGGAAATTCCGTGTGCGCGGATGTCGCACAGATACACATGGTCAAGACCCCGGGGCAGGGTCGGCTTGACGGTAAAGGTGTGAAGCCCGGTCGGGTTCAGGCACAGAATGCCCTCCGTGATGACCTTGCGGTACAACGCGGATTCACCGGAAAGCTGGCGCCGTCCGCCCTCGGGATAGGCTTCCACCGCATACGGAACGCGGTCGCAGAGCAGGCGGTTTTCGGAATAGCGGAGCAGAAGCGGCAAAGCCGTTTCCGTTTTCCCGGCGGCGAAAATGCCACGCAGGGCGTACAGCGTGGAACGATCCCAGATGGTCGTCGAGCCCTCCTCGGTCAGAAAACCGTCGGGGCGGCGGAGATGTTCCGAGCAGAGCGCATCTGCCGTTTCCCCGGCGCGGCCGTACAGCCCCACACACAGGGGCATACAGATCCACGAGCGCAGTTTTTCGCACCCGTCGTAATAACGGTAAGTACCGAATCCGTGCAAAGCATCCGTCCCCGGCTGAACGCCGAAATGCGCATCCATCGCACCACCGAGTGCTTCGGCGCGAGAAAGATACACGTCCGCTTGTACGGGGTCGCCGATCTCCCGCTCCAGGGCGGAAAGATAGCCAAGTCCCGCATACGCAAGGGAGGAGGTGCAGAGATTCGCATCTCCGGCGGGGAACCGTCCCTCCAACTCATCGGAGTCGGAAGCGATGACACCGTCCGGCGTTTTCTTTCGTTCACAGTATTCCGCGCACCAGCGGATGGCGGGTAGCAGTTCCTCTGCCCATTCACGCCGTCCTGCGGTCAGGACGAACCGTGCGGCACCGTAAAGATACATCGCCGCATCACCGCGGTCGCCGGCACCGTTCCAATAGTCCACCCCCTCCGCAATGACGGAGGACGGAATCGGACAGTAGTCGTCGCACATGAACGGAATGTACATCCGGTAAGCATTCATCGCGGCATCAAGCAGATCACGGTCGCCCGTGTAGGCAAAATAAGGACCCGCGTATTCGACCTCGTCGTTGCACCAGGTCGCCGCGTAATAGTTGAATCCGCCGGGCGAATGGAGCTTTCCGTATCCGAAGCGCGTTTCAAAGACACTCTCGCCCGCGCGCAGACCGGCAAAGCGGAACATCGTGTCAAGAATTTCGTTTCCGGTATCAAGCTGCATCGGCGCGGTGAGCGTGCGTATTTTTTCAAGGCGCGCGCAGAGTGCCGCATCCGGTTTTGTGTATGGAACCGGTTCGTTTGCCACGCGGCCGGAGATGGCGACGGAATAGGAATACGTTTCCCCGGGTGCAAGTGTGACCCCGGGTGCAAGTGTGACCCCGGGTGCAAGTGTGACCCCGGGTGCGATGGACACCGGCGCAAAATCCGTTGCATATTCGATCAGATTGATGCCCATCGGCCCCATCATACGGTCGATGCACCGGGGCGGGGTCGAGACGGTGAGCGACACCGGGGCATCGCTGTCGTTTGTCACGGAAACAAGCTCAAAGCACAGCCGTTTCTCCGTGTCCGGAAAACAGCGATGGGAAACGGTACAGCCATTCGCGGTTTTTGTAACGAGCAGAACCGTTCCGTCAAGCTCCGCATATTGCAGAGTTTCCACAGCCGGACTGCCGTCCATATATAACTGCGGGAGCGATTCCCGCGGAATGCGCACCTGATAGGAGGCGTGGGTGTTGTTCGGGCGGGCGCGCAGGGTCGGGAAGACCGGGTGATGGGTGAGCACAAATCCGTTCTCATCCTGCCCGTAAATGACCACCTGCGCACAGCCGTATCCCGCCATTTCCAGGTCATCCGTGTGAAGGTCGCCGGGCGCGACATCCCAGCGGACGGCATTTTTCCCTTTTGTAATATGCCAGCGTGCCATATCAGCCGTTTCCTTTCTGCGTCAGAATGACAACACCGTTGACGGGGACATTTTCGATGACAGGGAGCATCTGCCCGCCGTCGTCAAAAGATACATATCCGTTTCCGACCGCATTGCCCATGCAGTCGCGGATCTCATAGGTATACGCGCATTTTTTGCGGAGATCAAGAAGGATGCGGCGGTCAAGGCTTGCGTTGACAAGCACAATTTCCTCGGTCGGCACCTCGATGTACGCGCACAGACCCGCATAGACCGCGCCGATCTGCGTTTTCTCGCTTCTTGCCGAGACATAAGGGAAGTTGGCGGCGTAATTTTTATAAAGCATTTCGCCCGAAAGGAGCGTACCGCGGTATTTTGTCCACAGGGCAGTGTAGGCGGAAACCATCTTTTTCTGTCCCTCGGACATCAGATGCCACTTTGTGGAGATCTGCGGCACGGCAAAGAGCACATGGGTCAGCTGGAACGCCGCCTGCTCGGGTGTTTCGTCGTAATGCCACATGACCATATCGGAATGCACGGCAGTATGACCGCTTGTCATGCGCAGGGAGAGGGAACCCATACGGTTGGAATAGCTGTCGCACGGGCAGTCGCCGACACGGATCATATTGCCGAACGTGCGCATGAGCGGTCCCATGTAGGACTGACGGAATTCGACTAAAATATCGGGATTCAATGCCCGCAGGGTCTGCATGACATCCTTTAAGAGACGGTCGACCGCATCGTAGACGGAAACATAGTCCATGCCGTCCCGCACGGTCTCCGACTGGCGGAATGAGTCCACAAAGTCGAGCTTGAAGCCGTCAAGACCCCAGTCGAGCACAGCGTTTTTGTAAAGGGAAATGAGATATTCGCGCACCTCGGGATAACGGGGGTCAAGCACATGGGTCTTGCCCGCCGCACAGTAAAGCATTTTGTCCTTGAAGTGCTCCCACGCATCGGTATATTCGCCGACGAACGGCACGGAGTACCACAGCATGAACTTCATGCCGGTCTCATGCACCGCATCGACGAACGCTTTCATGTCGGGAACCTTTGCGGTCGTCGGCCGCCAGTCGCCGCAGTAGTCATACCCGCGGGCGTTGTCGTCGGTCTGCCATCCGTCGTCCACAATCAGAACGCGGCATCCGGCGGTGGCAAAATTCCGGCATTCCTCAACAATGGCGGGAACGTCCACCTGCTGATGGTAGGAATACCACGCGGAGTAAAGGGGCATTTTCGCATCGTCCGGAACAATGGCGGGTGCGTAGCCGTCGTAGGTTTCCCACCATTTCACAACGTCATCGACCGCGCGGTAGAATTTCACGTCCGTGCGCGTGTCAATGCGGATATCCGCTTCGTAGTGGGACACAGCACAGCCGACATTGATGATAACGACCGTGTCAAGACAACCGTTTTCCTCCACGAGACCCGTGTGCATCCGCACGGCGTTCTTTGCGTCGGAGCAGGCAAGGGTGAGGCGGTTGCCGTCGTCATAGCCGAGTGCCGACATGACGGGTGCACCGGACATGGCGCAGGAATTGAAATACCCGCCCCAGTTGGGCATAATCGTCTTTCCGTGATAATTGAGCGGCCCCCACAGCGCGTGAACACCGATGTCGGGAATGAGACGGGACAGCTTGATTTCCAGTGTCGCCGCATCGCCCTTTGCATCCGCCGTCAGGTGAACGAGCTCGATGCCGGGGGAAAGGGTGGTTTCGGTATAGGATACAGTGAACGTGTCACTGTGGGTAAGCTTATATGTATTCATATTTCATTCCTCGTCTTCGTAGTCGCAGACAATGACGCCGTCGGGAACGCGGAAGTCGTTTACCTGCTTTCCGTTTTCATCGCGCTTCATGTCGATGACGATCATGCCGCGCGGCGTGGGAATCTCTACATGGGCGGAATCAAGCCCCAGAAGCTTGGGGCAGAGGTTGATCTTTGCATACCCCGGCGTGAGAATGGTCAGACCGGACAGTGCCAGCGGCAGGGCATATGCGGGTGTGCCGCCCCATGCGTGGCTGTGGTCGAAGTGATAGCCTTCCGGCGCGATGAAGCCTTCCGCAAGTCCCTTGGGGCATTCCTTGCACGGTGCGACCCACTGTTCAAGGATCTGTCTTGTGTATTTTTCGCGCAGACCGTTTCTGTAAACGGCATCGAGCAGGAAATGCGCAAAGTACGGCTGGACATCGCCAAGCGAATCATCCGTCATGACCTTATCAAGGAGAGAAACGGCGGTGTCGTGGTCAACGATGCCGAAATACGCGGCGAGAATGTTTGCGTGCTTGCGGTAGTAACGCTTCTCAATGTTCTTCGGCATCGACCAGTCGTTGACGAGATGCTCCGCGGTCGGGGTGTTCAGCCCCTCAAAGAACAGACCGCGTTCCTTATCATAGAGAAGCGCACAGACGGCGGACTGCAGACGTTCAGCGGCAGCGGCATTCATCCTTGCCATCGCACCCTCGTCCAGCTCCCGGTAGATCTTCACTGCGGTGCGGAGCGCGCCGTAGTAATACATATTGAGGCAGGACTGACCGAGTGCCTTCGGCGGGTGGTGCAGATTGATGCCGTCCGGATAGAGCCAGTCGATGAACATATAGTCCGGCGGATATTCGAGAATGCCGTTCTCGCCCATGTAGGTCGCAAAGCGTTCGAGCAGAATGCAGAGCGCATCTTCACAGTCGGAAAGCAGGGTCTTGTCGCCGGTCAGCATATAGACATCCCAGAGCATCTGCACCCAGATGAGGGAATAGGTCGTGTGGAACATTCTGCCGTCGCGGTAGCGGAGCAGCTGTGCCGTTCTGCGTACGTCAAAGGCGGAAAGGGTCTGGTCGCCGAACGTGAACTGGGTCATCAGCGCTTCGATGTAATAGTCGCCGGTACACGCCATCGGTTCGCAGTGGCGCGGGCTGTCGAGATGCAGGGTCTGACGGCAGTATTGCAGGGTGTGCGCGCAGACGTCGGTAACAAGATTTAAGTCGTCGTCACTTGTCACAGTCTTTGCATGAACATGGACGGGATAATGCGTTGCGATGATGCCCATCGAAAGTGTCGCCGGGGACTCGCCCTTGTTTTCCGCTTTCACGCGCAGACCGCCTGCGGAATGGATGTCAAAGCCGCGGTAAGCGGTATCTTCTGTGAAAACATAATGCTCACCCGAACCGCCCTCGTCGGTCTCAAAGCAGTTGACCTGCACATGGAGCGGAGAAGCGGTTTTCACGTCGGCTGTCAGATAGCACGCATAAATTTTGTCAAGCATCATCACGCACTCAACGGTCTCGCCGGGCGCGACGGTAACGGTATTGTTTTCGGGTACAACGGGGAATTCGGTACACGGTTCCAGCGGGGAGGTGATGCTGTGCCAGATGTTGGCAGTGTTCTCCGCCTTGACCCACTCGCCTGCCGGGACGGTTCCGTCATACGCATACGGGCGGTACGCGCCGAGATAGCGGATGTCCCAGGTCTCGTCGGAGAGAAGCACGGTCTTCGTGCCGTCCGCGAACGTGACGTGTGCGCAAAAGAAGAAGCCGCCGTGTCCGTGCGACATTTCAAACATTCTTGTGGACTGCATCTTGACCATCGCCCGCACGTCAAGCGTGCCGCGGTCAAACGCCGGGCAGTCAAGCGAGGTCAGCCGCAGTCGGGTTGCATACTGCTGGGGGTACACGCGGTCATTGAACAGAAAGTCGCCGCCGATGCTGGAGGGGCCTGTCGCCAGATGCTTTCCGTCCAGATACAGCACAAACGCCGTATCCGCGGAAAACCGTACCACAGCCGAACGGATGGCTTTCCCCGTCTCAAAGGTCTTCTTGACCTCTGCAACGGCATATGTCTCCGGCTTGTCGGAAATCGTCAGCGCGGTGGTCTGGTGTTCGGGATACTGCTCACGCGGCAGCCAGATCCATTTTTCGATGGGTTCCATTCTCATCATATCGGTAATTCTCCTTTGGAGGAATCTTTGTCGGAATTTACATGATATTATTATAGCAGAAAACACAGTGCTTGTCAAGAATTAAGGAAGAACTTTGTTCCCTGTACGCGGTTTATGTTTTTCTTATAAGGATACAAATGCCCGCGGGCGGAGGTCGCGCACGTTTTTCTCCACGAATCAGAAAATGGTTCGTACCGCTGTTGGTACTCTCGCAGAAAGTGACCGGTTCGCACGAAAAACCTTCCCCTTGGGGATTAAGGGGAGTAATGAGCACGTTATCGCTCCGCTGGATTTATTTTGCCCTGTGGTCAAATGAAATAGGCTCCGCTCCGACATCACAGGCTGCTATTCGCGGAAAGGGCGCTTTCATCGTAAATTGAATTTTTTGTTCCCCAACATTCTTTCCTGAAATGGATGGGAGGAAGCGGCACTTATCACTTCGGTTTGGCGTAAAAGATACTACAGGATTCACGCGATATTTGGGGGCGGCGTGAATCCTGTTGCGTTCGGAAATATGATAAATTCAATGCGTTCTGGAAATTACTTGTCAGCGGTGCCAGAACTTTGGATTTCCGTGCTGTAATTGTTTTCGGCGACAAGCGACCGGATCTCGCTTTCCAATGCGGGAATGTCCCCGGCATACGCAGAAAACAGGGAGGTATCCGGAATCGTTTCCGTCCCGGAAACCCTGACCACACTGTCCGGCGTGTAGGTCAGATAATACACGATCTCCCCGCCGATCTCCTCGGCGCGCAGGAACATGATATATTCCGCGCCCGTTTCGAGGATGGGATACCGGCTCTGCCGGTAAGAGGTTCCGCCGAGAATCCCGTACTGCGCATAAAAGGTGACGGTTTCCCCTTTGGTAAGGTTGCCGAGATACGAGTCGGAAACGGTGAGCGTATACGGCGTTGCAAGGAACTGCGCCGCCTTTTTGCTGTCCCGCTCTGCCTCGGACAGAACACCCATCGGGTCAAACACGGTACAGTCGCCGCGCTCCGTGACGGTGCATCGGATGATGCGGTTGGCGTGCGTGGTTTCGACCATCTCGTCAATGGACGAAAACGAAGCATACAGCACCTCCTCCCCTGATTCTGCGGTTTCGATCTGCGCAAGAAATGCGGATTCTGCGGTGTCGGCGGTTTGCGTGTCCGAATTGCACCCGGCGGCGGTGACGGATACCACGGCAAGCAGTGCGGCATACAGGATGACTGCACGGTTGTGTTTCATGATTATTTGACCTCCGTTTCTGTTTGGAAAGTAACTTTCTCCGTGATTTAATTATAACAGAAAAACGGGGTTCTGTCAATGTTTTTTTGTGAAGAATCCGTAAATATCGGACGGGTTTGGTTTTGCGGTGTCGGAAACATAAGGCGGCGATGATGGTATTGTTTTGCGCTGTGTGAATCCGATGTTTCTGTTCTTTACATTGGCAAGGACACAGAGGGGAAGGGGGACCGCGTTAGCGGTGGATGAGGTATTAAGGCGGAAAATCTTTCGCACTGCTGTGAGTACTCCCGCTGTAGGTGTCCTGTATAGATGTGCATAAAGTATTTGCTGATGAATAAAAAGAAAAGTATCTTTACTACACAGAATACAGAGAAAAGCTTTCTGTTACCTGCCATATTTATCACTTTGTGCGGGAGTACCGGAGGCAGTGCGAGAGATTTATTGATTTTTACCTCATCCACTGCTAACGCGTGTCCATCAAGAGGGAAGGTTTTTCGTGCGAACCTTTCAGTCTGCATTCTTGCCAATGTAAAGTTTTCAATGAAACATGGTTACACTCTTCACTCAATTCCCCTCCGCCGCCACATACTTCTCCACGAGCACCAAATCATGTTCCAACAAATACATACAAAGTTCAATCTCCTCCCGCGCCGCCGCGGAAACGTCGGCAAACAGGGACGCATCCAGTTCTTCCCAGGTGTCAACGGCGTTCGCTTTGGCGTTCGGCGCGATGCCGGTAAACGGGTACTGGTAAAGCACCGTATCCGAGATAAACGACCCGCGGGCAAGATGGGTCTGCTGATAAACAATACCCTCGGTGGCGGTCAGGAGATTCTGCCCGAACATGATGCCTTTGTTGTTTTCCAGCCCCAGCAGATGGAGCAGAGTCGGCATGACATCGATGTGGCCGCCGGCGACGGAGACGGTTTCGTTTATGTCCGCACCCGGAATGTGCATGATGAGCGGCACGTTGAAGTGGTCGGCGTAGGTGTATTCGTGATCCAGAAATTCGGTTAAAAACGCCTTGCATTCCCACTTGTAGACCGGAAGACCGAAGTGGTCGCCATAGATGGTGATGATGCTGTTGTCGTAAAGACCGTATGCTTTCAAGGCTTCCACGAACATTCCGATGGCGGCATCCGTGTAATGGATGGCCTGCAGATAGTCGCCGTAGAGCGTTCCCTCATCTTCGGGGTCAAGGGTCAGAAAGTCGAACCGGTCGTCAAGGTCAAACGCATAATGGGAGGACAGGGTGATGAGGAACGCATAAAACGGCGCGTCGCTTTCCCCCGCGACCCCCGAAAGATACTCCGCCGCGCGCAGGAAAAATTCTCCGTCGGAAACGCCCATCCCGGCAACCTCGTCCGGCGCGGCATAATAATCACTGCCCGATAAATAGGTGTCAAATCCCTGTCCCGGATACGCAATGTCCCGGTACCAGTAATTGCCGATGTAGCCGTGGAACGCGGTCGCAGACGAATAGCCGTTGTCTTTGAGCAGGGTCGCCATCGAATAATAATCGTTGTCGTAATACTTCGAGTACGCGGCTTCCGTGTCAGGAGCGTAGAGGGAATTGTTGACCGCAAATTCCGCATCTGCCGTGTTGCCGCCGCCGATCTGATAATAATAGTTGTCGTAATACAGCGTATCTCCCGCGATCAAAGCATTCAGGTTCGGCGTGATCTCCTGCCCGTTGTAAAACGCACCGATGACGAAATTCTGCAGTGCTTCCACCTGGATGGTGATGACATTACGCCCGGCGGCAATGCTGTAATACGGAGAGGTTTCCGCTGAAACAGGAACGGAATCTCCATCGGGAGAAGAAGATGTTGTTTCTTCCCCCGTCAGTACAGAGAGCGAGGGCATTTCTATCTCTTTGGAAAACAGCGTGTTTCTGACATCCAGAATATGGTAGGATAAAATTTCACTGCCGAAATACGACGGAATGAACGGGGTAAAAAGGCAATATCCGACACAGAGGACGGCGGCAATGCCGCCGAGAATGCCGCAGAAGCCTGTTGTCCGTTTATCGGGAGCAGAACTGCGCCGCTGCGCACGGTTTTCCTTACCACGGGGAAACCATCGGGTCAGCTTCGGCCGCAGATGCACAAAATACACGATCCAAAACGGCACGTCAATGGCGTACAGAAGCCGCGCGGGGGTCACATTTTCATAAATCGCTTCGATGACGTCGCCCAGCTGCCAGACGTACTGGAGCATGACGACGGACGGCAGTTTTCCCGTATACCCGCAGTAGACGGAATCCACCAGCATCAGTGCGGACAGCGCAAAGTACAGTCCCATGAACACCGGCACATGGTTTTTCTTCATTCCCACGCGCACAAAAAGACACACCGCGGCAAAAATCACGACCGTGAATGCCGTCATGGGCAGGATGTATTTTCCCAGTCCCAGCATATCTCCGTTCAGCCGCCAGAGTTTTCCGCACAGCAGCATGAACGGCAATACCGTTTCCACAAAGAAGAAGAGCAGATTCCACCGTTTTTCGTTTTCCGTTGCTTGCATTGGTTTCCTTTCTTATATCCAAAAGAAGGGGACGCCGCATCCGGCAGTCCCCTTGATGTTTCTCTCATAGTGTGTTAATCGTTCCGCGATCGTTCGGCTTATTGATGCAGAACCGCGTAGTTCCACGCATCGCGGCACATCTTTTCCACACCCAGCTTTGCTTCCCAGCCGAGAACGGTCTTTGCCTTGGTCGGGTCTGCGTAGCACGCGGCAATGTCGCCGGCACGTCTGGGGGTGTAAGTGATGTCCATCTTCTTGCCGGAAACTTCTTCCAGTGCATGGATGAGGTCGAGCACGGAATAGCCGGTGCCGGTGCCGAGGTTGAACGCGTCGCATTCGTTGTGCGTGCGCACCCAGTTGATGGCGGCAAGGTGTCCCTGTGCCAGGTCCACGACATGGATGTAGTCGCGCACGCCGGTGCCGTCCTTGGTCGGATAGTCGTTGCCGTAGACGGTCATGGCGGGCATCTGACCCGTTGCGACCTTGATGAGACGCGGCATTAAGTTGTTCGGGATGCCGTTGGGGTCTTCGCCGATGAGACCGCTTTCGTGTGCGCCGGTCGGGTTGAAGTAACGGAGCAGAGCGATCGACCATTCCTTGTCGGAAACATAGATGTCACGCAGGATTTGCTCGATCATCAGCTTGGTGGAACCGTAGGGGTTGGTCGTGGACAGCGGGAAGTCCTCCATGATGGGCAGGGACTTCGGCGAACCGTAAACGGTTGCGGAAGACGAGAAGACGATCTTCTTGCATCCGTACTTGCGCATTGTCTCGGTGAGGATGAGTGTGCCTGTAATGTTGTTGTGGTAGTATTCCATCGGCTTCTCAACACTTTCGCCGACGGCTTTGAGACCCGCGAAGTGAATGACCTCGTCGATCTTGTTTTCGGAGAAGATCTTCTCCATTGCATCGCGGTCCAGCATATCCGCTTCATAGAACGGGAAATCCTTGCCCGTGATCTTTTTCACATTTTCGACCGCGGACATTTTGGAGTTGACAAAGTTGTCAAACACCACGATCTCCTCGCCGGCGTTGAGAAGTTCCACGCAGGTGTGCGTGCCGATGAAGCCCGCACCGCCCGTAATCAGTACTGCCATTGTTGTATATCTCCTTTTCGGAACGAAATTTCAAATCCATTATATATAGTATAACACAGATTTGTGAATAAAGCAAGACCAAATTGGAAGAACTTTTGGGAAAGTTGCTTACAGCGCCAGCACGCGGAACAATTCCCCGAACAGCGCATCCCGGTTGATATGCGTCACCCGCCGGAAGAAATGGCGATGCGGGTTGAACGCATACTGCCCGTCATAGGTGGGAATGGGCGCAGGCTCGATGACGGAGGACATGAAGCGGTTTCCGTCGTTGATGATCCACGCGGCGGCGGTGACGTCCCATATAACACGGCTCCATACACGGCCGGCGGCGTAGGATTCGGCTTCTTCGATGGTGTGGTCGCAGAGATAGTCGCACAGCTTGTTCTTGCCGCGGAGCCAGTATTCCAGCTCCGGCTTCGTCGTGTAGAACGCGGAGACCACGCCCATGCACGGAAGCTGTACCACGGGCGCACCGGAGTTGAAGATCACGCGCGCGGCGGCAATGTCCTGTACCATGTTGAATTCCTTTGTGTCGGGCCAATCCTTGTTGTGACCGCCGAGCCAGACGATGACGATCTTGTCGGCAATGCGCGGGTTGTACAGAAGCGCGGAGGCAACATTCGTGATGGCGCCGATGGCAACGACATACAGCGGATGCTCAGCGGAGTATTCGTCGGCGAGCGTGCAGAGATGGTCGGCGGCGGGAGAGGGAACGGGTGTCTTTTCATCGGGCAGATAAGTGCGGCTGCCGCGGTAGGTGATGCTCTTTTTGTCTTCCATTTCCATGAGCGTCAGCAGATTGAGGATCTCGTCGTAGCTCTTTTCCATGCCGTCTTCGGGAGAGGTGGAGTTGTTGTTGAAGAACGGCGCGGCGTACAGGGCGCGGACACTACACTTTTCGTGCTTCATCATCAGAGACAGCGCAAACTGATCGTCGATTTCGTTGTAGGTGTCGGTGTCAAGCACACAGTCAACGGTCCCCTCGGGGACATTCAGGTTTTTGAGAAGCTGGGTTTCGGTCATGATGGCAGGTTCCTTTCATAACGGATATGTTCGATAACTTGTCACCATCCATTGAAACAGTATGCATTTGATAGGTATTATCCCGGAAAGAACGGGGTTATCGAACAAATCCAATAAAATATCGTTGATATAAGTATAACGGATTTCACCGAAAAAAGCAAGGGGTTGGACGAAATTCGACCAAAAAAATATGCGGAACACGGTTCTGCAGAAATTTCCGGTGTTCTTTTTGATGCCCGGCGGGAAAATCCGTCGGGTACGGAAACTTTCACTGTGGCTTTGGGCGGGCGATTTTGCACATTTCTGTGGAAAACCCTCGGATTCCCCTGTCGTGTTCTGCGTTTCACCCCCTGCGTTTGCAGGGTTACTTTCTCCACAGGAAAAAGTTATCCACAGGTGTGAATAACCATGTGGAAAACGATACACACCGCGCACACGACACGGTTTTCCCGATATTTTTAAGGAAATTTTGTCAAACCCCTTGCAACATTGCAAAAAATTTGGTATACTGTTATTATCATATATTTATCGTATATCAATCTCTTGTAAATCGGAAAGGAAACGAATATGAAAAAATTCAAGCGCGCATCCCTTCTCCTGGCGGCTCTGCTTGCAGTGGCTGCTGTTTCTTCCTGCGGAGACAGCGCGGGTGACACGACTGTTACCGACAATGCCGGAACCGATACCGCGGCAGCGACCGAAACCGCTGACCCCAATGACCGTTCGCAGATCAAGGACAATCTGCCCGAGGATCTCAATTATTCCGGCAGAACGTTCAGCGTGTTCGTCGCATCGCCGAGCGAACAGTACGAATTCATCGCCGGTGTCGAGGAATCCACGGGTGACGTGGTGCAGGATGCTGTCATCGCGCGCAACATCGCGGTCGAAGAGCGGCTCGGCATTGATCTGACATATGATGTTCACACAGAAGTGGACGGTTCCAACATTGATGCGTTCATCACGCCGCTGCTCATGGCGGGTGACACGACCTACGACCTGTTTACCGGTCACCAGTGGGGTCTGACCAAGCTCCTCACGACGGGCGGTATCGTCCCGGTCGAGGATCTGGAATACATTGATCTCGAACAGCCGTGGTGGTGGAAGGAATATATGGATGAGCTGACCCTGGGCGGCAGTGACCATTATTTCATGGTCGGCGACTTTTTCCTGCACGCACTCCGCTCTGCGCGCGTTGCCATCTTCAATAAGGAGCTGTACGCGAACTATTACGACGATGCAAACGAGCTGTATCAGCTGGTTCTGGACGGAAAATGGACGATTGACAAGATGACAGAGCTGTGCAAGTCCGTCTATATCGATCTGAACAACAACGGTCAGACCGATGCGGAAGACCAGCTCGGCTTCACGTCGTGGTCAACACAGGCATCCACCGACCCGTTCGTTTACGGTACGGACATCGAATACATCAAGCGCACCGCAGACGGCGGCGTGGAATTCCAGATGATCTCCGAGGATGCGGTCGCGCTGTGCGAAAAGCTGGTCGACTTCTTCTGGCAGGAAGGCACTTATACCGGCTGTACCAGCGACCCCGAGCAGCACGCGATGTTTGCCTCCGGCAAGGTTCTGTTCATGGGCAACGCCGGTCTTGCAACGGTTGAAAAGATCCGCGATATGGAAAGCGACTTCGGTATCATTCCGTGTCCGAAGTACGACGAAGAACAGTCCGCGTACCGCACGCTTGTCCACGACGGCGGCTATCTCGGTGTCGTCAACGGCTGCTCCGAAAATCTCGACATCACGGGTGCCGTTCTGGAAGCGCTCAGCTCCGAGACTTACCGTTCCGTCACGCCGGTCTACTACGAGACCGCGCTGAAGGTCAAGTACACGCGCGACGATACCTCTGCGCAGATGATCGACCTCATCCACGATACGCTGATGACCAACTTCATTTATGCGTACAACTACGCGCTGGACGGCATCGGTTTGCAATACAGAACGCTCATCACGAACAAGTCCAAGGACTACGTTTCCCAGATCGAAAAGTCGCTCAAGGGTGCGGAAAAGAAACTGGCGATCCTTGCAGAAGCATTCGCAGGTGAATGATATTCGCGGCGAATAACAAAGTCGATTGCAAACTCCGTTTTAATTCAATTTATTATATCCCGAAAGGAACAACACAATCATGAAAATCGGTGCTATGTTAAACTCGTTCCGCAAGCCCTCTTTTGCGGAAAATCTCGAAGCCGCTGCCGGACTCGGCATTGACGGCGTGCAGTTCTATGTTTCCGACGACCTGCCGGACGACGTGGTCAAGGATTACCTGTCCCGCATCAAGGATAAGGGCATGGTCTTCTCCGCACTCTGCGGCGACATCGGCGGTTACGACGATCCCGATGCGAACAAGGAAAAGGTAGACCGCTTCAAGAGAATCCTTGACCTGTCCAAGAAGCTGGAATGTTCCATCGTCACCACGCACATCGGTCACATTCCGGAAGCGGGCGAAAACGATGTCAAGTACAAGACCATGTTCGATGCCTGCAAGTCCATCGCGGATTACGCGGCTTCCATTGATGCGACGTTCGCCATCGAGACCGGCCCCGAAAAGGCACGTTTCCTGCGCGCGTTCCTGGACGAAATTGATTCCAAGGGCATCGGCGTCAACCTTGACCCCGCAAACCTGGTCATGTGCTCCGAGGACGACCCCGCCGCCGCTGCCGGCATCTTCGGCAAATACATCGTCCACACCCACGCAAAGGATGGTATCTGCACCGGACGTCATTCTTATCTGGAAGTTCCGCTCGGTCAGGGCGGTGTCCACTATGATACCTATCTCCCCGCGCTCCACTACGCAGGCTTCGACGGCTTCCTTACCATCGAACGCGAATGCGGCGATACCCCCGAAAAGGACATCGGTCTGGCGGTTGACTTTTTGAAGGCGATGACTGCACGTTACGGCTTGAATTAACATTCAGTCCAACGGTTTGAATTGATTTTTCACTAAAAAGGAACCGGGCTGCTGCATCTGCGGCGGCCCGTTGTTTCATTCATGACAGGATGATTGTAAAAATATCATAGCAAAGGAAACCAACCATGAACCCACTCGCTGACCGTCTTCGCCCGACCACTTTTGACGACATGGTAGGGCAGACCCATCTGCTCGGAAAAAACGGTCCCCTGCGGCGGATCGTGCAGGCATCCGTCGGGACAGGCACGGGCATTCTGCCGAACATGATCTTTTTCGGCCCGCCCGGCACGGGAAAGACGACTGCCGCCAATATCATCGCCGCCGCATCCGACAAAACCTTATGCCGTCTCAACGCGACGACGGCATCCCTGTCCGACATCCGTGAGGTCACGGAGCAGACGAGAGGAATGTTCGGCGCGGGCGGGGTGCTTCTGTATCTGGACGAGATCCAGTATTTCAACAAAAAACAGCAGCAGTCCTTACTGGAATTTTTAGAGGACGGGCGCATCACGCTGATCGCATCCACGACGGAGAATCCGTATTTCTATATCTATAACGCGCTTCTGTCAAGAAGCTCTGTCTTTGAGTTCCGCGCGGTCACACCCACCGAAATCGTCCCCGCTCTTGTGCGCGGCCTTGCACTGTTGAACCGCGAAAACGGAACTGCCGTTTCAGCCGACGACCGGGTTCTCGCTGCCATCGCACAGTCGGGCGCGGGAGACGTCCGCCGGGCACTCGGGGTGCTGGAAAACGCTTATTTCACGACAACCGGGGATAAAATTACCGTGGAACAGCTGGAAACGCTCATCCCGCAGTCGATGGCGGTTTTTGACCGGGACGGCGATTCGCATTACGATACCTTGTCGGCATTGCAGAAGTCCATCCGCGGCTCCGACCCTGATGCGGCGGTGTTTTATCTTGCGAAATTATTGGAGGGCGGAGACCTCTTTTCCGCGTGCCGCAGACTGCTCGTCATCGCAAGCGAGGATGTCGGCGGGGCGTATCCGATGGCGGCGGCAATCACGCAGGCGTGCGTGACCAGTGCAAGAGAGCTGGGGCTTCCCGAAGCGCGCATTCCGCTTGCCAATGCCGCGGTCATGCTGGCGACAGCACCCAAGTCCAATTCCGCGTATATGGCATACGAACGCGCCGCCGCGGACATCCGTGCAGGCAAAGGACAGAAGATCCCCGACCATCTGCGTGATGCCCATTATGAAGGCTCCGCCGCGCTCGGTCACGGGCAGGGATACCGCTATCCGCACGAATATCCGAATCACTACGTCTCCCAGCAGTATCTGCCGGACGACCTGAAAAATGCCGTGTATTACAGTTACGGCGAAAACAAGACCGAGCAGGCGGCTCTTGCCTACGCGGAAAAGATCGGTGCCGCAAAACACAGGAACGGAGAACCGAAATCATAAAACCAAAACAGAGGAGAGAACTCCATGAAATCAACTGTAACCCCGCATTTTGACCTCCTTTTTGAACGTTATCCCGCGCTGAACGGACAGAAAGCCAACGTCGAAGCGATGTACGATCTTCTCGCAGACACCTATAAAAACGGCGGAAAACTGCTCGTCTGCGGCAACGGCGGCTCGTGCGCCGATTCGGAACACATCGTCGGCGAGCTGATGAAGTGCTTCCTCATCAAGCGGAAGATCCCGGCACAGCTGTCCGAGGCATTGTCCGCCTACGGCGAGGACGGCGAAGCACTGAAAACGCATCTCGAGGGCGCGCTCCCGGCGATCTCCCTCTGCGGACATTCGGCGCTGACCACAGCGTATCTCAACGACACCGAACCGACGATGACCTTTGCACAGCAGGTGGTCGGCTACGGCCGGCCGGGCGATATTCTGCTTGCCATTTCCACCTCCGGAAACTCGAAAAACTGCGTTTACGCGGCGGAGGTCGCAAAGGCACTCGGCATGACGGTCATCGCTCTGACCGGGGAAAAGGATTCCAAGCTGTCCGCACTCGCCGATGTCACGTTCCGCGCACCGTCCACGGAAACATTCAAAATTCAGGAATATCATCTTCCCGTGTACCACGCGCTGTGCGCGATGCTGGAAGCGGAATTTTTCGCGTAAAGGAGCAAATGGCGATGTACTATCATCATCTCATCTGGGACTTTGACGGAACACTGTTTGACAGCTATCCGCATATCCATGCCGCGTATACGAAAGCGCTTGCCGATTTCGGGTATTCTGTGGACGGCGACACGCTGATGGCACGGCTGAAAATCAACTTCACCGAGGCGCATAAGTATGTAGAGGAATCTCTGGGCATCCCCACCGCCGACATCCGCGCCCGGTTTTCGCAGTACGAGCACGACATCGACTTTGTGCCGCGGGCAGAGCTGTATCCCGGCATGAAAGAACTGCTCACCGATACGCACCGCGCCGGGGTGAAGCATTATCTTTTCACGCACCGCAACAACCTTGCCCTGACTTACATGGAACGCGCCGGCATTCTCGACCTGTTTTCGGGCTGGGTCACATCCGACGATAAAGCGCATTTTGCCCTCAAACCGTCTCCCGTCTCGATTCTCTACCTGCTTGACCGTTATAGCATCCCCGCCGACGACTGCGCCATGGTCGGCGACCGCGAAATCGACGTGCAGTCCGGTGTCACCGCGGGAACAAAGGGGATCCTGTTTGATGAATTCCACAGCCTTGGGGAGAGTTGTGCGGAGCACAGGGTGTACAGTGTTGCCGGGATGCGGGAGCTTATATTTTCATAATTTATTATAATGAAAGGAATTTCCGTGATGTCCACCCCCCTCTGTACCACCGACCTCCATCTTCACACAAACCTCTCGTTCTGCGCACCGAAAACGACGTTTGCGGCGTCGTACCTGCCGCTTTGCGCCGGAGAGGGCATCCGCACGGTCGGAATTTCCAATCACCTTTATGCCGCCGAGAAAAACGGCATTGACGGGGTGTCGTATCTCGATTACGCGTTGCGCATCAAGGACGAGATCACCGCACTGCGCCCAACGACGGATGTCCGGCTTCTGGTCGGGTGTGAGGTCGAGACGTTTCCCGGGCAGGAACCGGGACTGCATCCGGCGGATGCGCATCACTTTGACTACGTTCTTCTGGCACCGAGCCATATGTTCAACCAGATCTACTGGTACCGGGACATCGATCTGTCCGATGCGGACAAGGTACGCACGGTGATGCTGGAGCGCTTTCGGTATGCCTGTATGCTGGACTACGGTGTCCCGACGGGAATCTGCCATCCGCTTTATCCCATCTGCTGTCCGTGGGAGCAGGAAGTGGTGGACGGCATCACGGACGAAGAACTGTCCGACTGCTTCACCCTTGCAAAACAGACGAAAAAGAGCATTGAAATCCACGCCTGCCTGTGGCGGCAGGGAACTGCGCTTGACGGCGAGGGTCTGTCCCCGTCCTACCTGCGCATTCTGTCCGCGGCAAAAGCCGCCGGATGCAAATTCCATTTCGGCTCGGATGCTCATGCGCCGGAAGCGTTTGCCGGTGTTCACGCGAAACTCGAACGCGCGGCGGAACGGATTGGGGTTGGCAAGGAGGATTTATGGGAGGTTATTGCGCGAACCATTCAGCCTGCATCCTTGCAATAGTAAAGTTTTCGCTGAAACATGGTACCACAAAATCCCCTGTTTGCATATTGCAAACGTTCGCACAGCGTCATACGGTATCGCCATCGTCATTCCAAATCACGAAAAACAAAAATGCCGCCCCCGCATTCTCTCCATTTCTCTTGACACCCCGCGAAATATATGATATAATGTAACCATTACTGCACCCCCGTGCAACTCTGACTATCATAAAAGGAACCATCATCATGAAAAACACCAGACGAACCCTTACCTGTGCGGCGGCACTGCTTCTGCTTGCACAGCTTGCCGCCTGTGCATCCGACGGGGAAAACGGCGGAACGGTTGACACGAAAACGGACGATGCCGGCACGACTGCCGCTGTCACGACCGAAGCGGTCGACCCGAAGATCCAGCAAAAAGCAGATTATTACGCATCCATCACGGCGGAGCTGCCTTCGGCGAACGGCGAGACGAAGGAGATCCACTTCATTTCCGACACCGGCGATATTTCCGTGGAAGCGGAGGACGGTGAGAAGCTGAACGATGCGATGTACCGCCGCAACATTGAAATTGAGGAAAAGCTCGGCTACAAGGTCGTCAACTACGAGGTCGAGGAATCCGAAATTCTTTCCAAAATCAAGAACAGCGTCAACGCGGGCGACGGCGCATACGATGCCATCAGTATGCGTACCTACATGATTGGCGGTCTGTTCTCCGGCGGCTATTTACAGGACATGAACGACCTGGAAAATGTCAATTACTACGAGCCGTGGTGGAACCAGTCCGCGAACGCGAACCTGACGTTCGGCGGCGTGCGTTACTGCGGTCTGTCCTCTCTGTGCCACCGCGCGGACTCCGTCTGTGAAATGGTGCTCATCAATAAGAAAATGGCGGAAAATCTCGACCTTGAGGTTCCGTATCAGGCGGCATACGACGGAAAATGGACCTACGATATGCTGCATGAGATGATGAAGATGGTTCCCACCGACTCCAACGGTGACGGTCAGATGGACTACAACGACGTCGTCGGTCTGGTCGGTCAGTCCCAGGACATCACCGCATCCGTCATTGCCTGCGGCATGACCTACTTTGTCAAGGACGAAAACGATATGCCGGTCTTCACGCTGGACAAGGAAGAAAACGCAAACAAGTTTGAAAAGATCTATGATCTGTTCACCGATGATACTTATGCCGTTATCGTCGGTCTGTGCCAGGGCATCAACGACGACCCGTGGGGATACTGGGGTACGAAGTTCTTAAACGGCGAATCTCTGTTCATGCTCGAATTCCCGGCGAACCTGTCCGGATACACCGACATGGAAGACGATTACGGCGTTCTCCCGATGCCGAAATACGACGAAAGCCAGGCGGAATACCGCACGATGACGAACCTCTGGCACACCAGTGCCCTCTGCATTCCCAAGGTACACGCGGCGACCGAGGGCGAGATCGGTCTGGTGCTCGATGCGATGTCGTTCCTCTCTTACGTCGATGTCGAACCGACCTATGCGGAAACGTATCTGGAAAACCGCTACATCCGCGACGAGGAATCCGTTGACATGATGAACATCGTCATCCGCTCGATGTACTACGACCCGGCGTTCGCCTTGTACGAATCCTGGAGCTACCCGTTGGGCATTCCGATGGAAATTGCGGCATCCGGCAACAACAACTTCGCCTCCACCGTCGCCTCCAAGAAGAAAGGCATTGAAAAAGCCGTGGAACGTACCAAAAAGGTGCTTGAAGATTATTAAATCATGATAAAGGAGAATCATCCGATGGAAATCCTTCGATTCGGTGATACTGCGATCACATTTGACCCCGCCCGCGGTCTTGTTACCGCGCTGAACAGTGCCGGGACAGAACTGCTTGCGGCAGAATCGCCGCTGTTCCAATTCCGCCTGCGCCATGCCGACGGAAGCTATGAAGATATTTCTTCCGTTTCCGGTCAGACGACTGCCGAAAAAACGGAAAACGGTCTTGTTCTTCGTGCCGCAGGTTTTGCAGGTGCGGAAACAGTCTCCGTTGAACTTTGGATGACCGCTCGGGACGGCGCACTTTACACGACCGTGAAAACGGAAAACAGCGATTCCGATGCGCTCATTGAGTGGATCGAGCTTCTGCCCGTGACCGTACATCACTTACGCGGTGAGGGCGGTGTGCTCGATGCGGAAATGCTCTACCCGTTCAACGAGGGCGCACTTGTGGACAGTATGCAGATGCGCCAGAGCTGCGGCTTCTGCTCCCGCATGGAACAGTATCCGTCCGAGGGCAGTTATCCCGTGTTTCCGAACATGGTCTTTGCGCAGATGCAGGCGTATCTGTACAAAAACGGCACCGGTGCGCGCCGCGCGCTCTATTTCGGCGCACACGACGAAAAACGCGGTGTCAAGGGCATCGACTTCCGGTATGCAAAGGACAACGCGGGCATCGAAATTGTATTCCGCATCTACTGCGGTGTCGGATACGGCGAAAACTACGATGCTGGTTTCCCGCTGGTCGTGAAAGACGTCAAAGGCGGCTGGGAAGCGGCGGCGGAGGAATATCGCGCGTGGTTTGAGACCCATCTCCCCCCGCGCCTGTGCAAAATTTCCGAAAACGAAAACCTCCCCGACTGGTACGAGGACAGCCCGCTCGTCATTTCCTACCCCGTGCGCGGCATTCACGACATGGACAAAATGGATCCGAACGAACTGTTCCCGTACACCAACGGTCTGCCGCTTGCCGATGAGGTCGCACAAGCGACCGGCGCGAGACTGCTGGTGCTTCTGATGCACTGGGAGGGAACCGCACCATGGGCACCGCCGTATGTGTGGCCGCCGTATGGAGATCCCGACAATTTCGACGAATTTCTTTCTGCCTTGCACGAACGCGGACATATGCTCGGTGTCTACTGCTCGGGCTTCGGCTACACGATGCAGTCCAATCTGACCGACTATTCCGGCGCGGAGGACTACGAAACACGCCATCTGGAAGCGGCGATGTGCGCAGGCCCGGACGGCAAGGTCGCCATCAGCCACATCTGCACCGGTCAGCGGTCGGGATATGACATCTGTCCCGCATCGGCGCTCGGCGAATCCATTCTGCGTGAGGCGTATCTGCCGCTTCTGGAAAGCGATGTCGATTATGCGCAGATCCTTGACCAGAACCACGGCGGAAGCCAGTATTTCTGCTACAGCCGCGAACACGGTCACGCGCCTGCACCCGGCGCATGGATGACGGAAAATATGCAGCATCTGCTCGGAACGTGGAACGATGCCGCAGGCAAGACTCTGCTCGGATGCGAATCCGCCGCAGCAGAACCGTTCATCGGCAATCTGCTGTTCTCGGACAACCGCTTTGAGCTGAACTATTTCATCGGCCGCCCGGTGCCGCTTTATGCGTATTTTTATCACGAATACGCGCGCAACTTCATGGGCAACCAGGTCTGCTGCCCGATGCCGCACGAGATCGACACCCTGCGCTACCGCATGGGCTATTCGTTCTCCATCGGCGACTGCATGACGCTCGTCTTTGAGCCGAAAGGCCGCCTGATGCTCAATTGGGGCACACGCGATTTCGACAACCCACCGGATAAGGAGAAAGCATACCGGTTCATTGCGAATATGACGAAGTTCTACCGCGAAGAAGCAAAGCCGTATCTTTACAACGGCCGCATGATCCCGGCAGGGGATGTCGTATGCGATACCGTTCCCTACGGTCACAATCTGCCCGCCGTTCATGTAACGGCATGGGAAGCAGACGGTAAGCGCGCGCGCATTTTCGTCAACGCCGAGGAAACGGATGCGATTTGTACGGTTGACGGGGTCAAGATCACCGTGCCGGCAATGAATGCGGTATTGACGGAGTTCTGATGATATAAAAATATGGGGATTTCCAACGCCGGTCGGCAAAAGGAGATCCCCGGTTTTTTTGTTGTTTTTGAATATAGAATGATGATACGGAGAATTTGATGCTGATTTTGTATTACGCAATGTGATTTCGATGATTTTCGGGGCGGCACCCTGCTGATTTCATGAACATATGGGACGCCCCTACACGATACGAGATGCCTCGTCCCGGATGTCGCTTTGCGTAAGACAGAATCCACATCGTCGCTTTTAAGTTCTCAATCATTCCCCCCGCATCTGCACCATCACATCACAGCCCATCCCCTCCGGTGCCGCCGGGATGTGCCCCAATTCCTGCCCAAGTGCGGTGATCATGTGCAGAAGTCCGAAAAACATTCCCCCGCAGAAGTTTTCCGCAGCGTCGGCGGTATGCGTGGGAAACAGCTTCCGGTAGCCGGTGCGGATCTGCCCGACGGCGGCATTGTAGGAATCAGCAATCGGCGCGAGATGCCGCCGGGCGATCGCATCAAACGCATCTTTCTGTGCGCAGGTCATGGCGGGAACAAGAACCGTCAGCGTGCCGTCGTCCTCCCGTTTTACATACCCATCGCGGATGGCAATGGCACAGCTGTCCCGGTCTTCCGTCGTGCCGCGCAAAAGAATGTCCTCACAGACGTTGATTTCATAATCGTACATCATGTCGCGCTGTTTTCCGATGCCCGCGAAATTCCACCAGACCATGTGTCTGTACGTCCCGCGCGAGCCGCAGTTGGCGGAAATGTTGAACGAAGCCTGCGGAAAGGGATGGGTCTCTGTCGTTCCGAAATACGACCAGGCAAAGCCGTCCTTTTTTGTCCGGAGGGGCGGCGGCATATGCGTGCAGAATTTCTCCCGGAAGACAGAAAACGCCATTACCATGCAGAGAAAATACAGCGCATCGTCCCCATATCCCGCGCGGTAAAACGGGATTTCCGCCGCTTCGCGGGCAATCGCATTAAACGCATCGCAGAATGCGGGAACCAGTGGTGTGAGTGCCGTGCGGGATGCCGATGAAAGATCATCGCTGTGTTTGTCCGATAAAATGGGAAAATCGGTCTGATAGGTACTGTTTTTGTGTGCGGTCATCGCTTCGCGCGCGACAAGATCGCGCACACGGTCTTCAATGTAGTACGCCGGAACGCCGCACAGGTGTGCTAAGTCCTCAACCGACCGCGGGGTTTCGTAAGACGACAGAAGAATGTTCTGCGCCAGCGCATCGCGGATAAATTCGCTCGGATACGGGCGCGTTTTTCCGTCATAATCTGCCGAGCCGAAAATGCCGATGTGCATCGCCTTGGGGTACAGTGCTGTTTCGTTCATGGGGGAATCCAATCCTTTCTTTACCTTTTTCCGCCCCTCGGACAGCCGCCAGGTGACGGTGCCGCGCGGGATGGACAGTGTTTCGGAGATGGTGTCCACGGACAGGCCGTCGAAATAGTGCAGAACCAGAATGTCGCGGTATCCCCGGGACAGCATGGCGACCTCGCGCCGCAGAGCGGCGTATTCCGCTTCCTGCTCTTCCCGGGCGAAATATTCCGGCTCCTCGGACAGCGTGTTTTCATCGAGCGCATCGTAGGAATACAAGGCGCGCCGCCGGGCGCATTTCCGCCGGAACGCCTTCGTTACGTTGTCCGCAACGCCCCACAGCCACGGCTCAAAACGGGTCTCATTCCGCAGACCGGGCAGTGCGCAGAGCGCGGTGAACAAAATCTCCTGCGACAGCTCCTCCGCCTCGTGCAGAGTCTCCGTCCGCCGCACGGCATAACCGAACACGCGCGGCGCGTATGCGGTGAGAATATCGGGGTGCATGGAATCATCTCCTTTCATAGATAAGGTGTCGGATCGAGGGGGAGGATTGGGGAAAACGGAAATTATCCATCGAAAATTCACAATTATTTAAATGATTGTTGCGCTTATATTCATATTTGTTTGATACAATATAGATAACGAGTTAATACATTAAATCGTGAAAGAAAAAGAGGAGTGAAAATATGAGAATTAAGTTTAAGAAGTATTCGATTATAATGTTGGCTGTTTCGATTATGCTATCGTTTACGGTTCATGGTTATACGGAGTATGAGTATGATAATTCTATTAATACCTCCGAAATTGACAATTCAATAATCGATGATTCTGGTCTTCAAACTGCAAGTTTTGAAGGCACTGCAGATGTACAAAGTGAAATTGAATCATTAAGTTCTACATATAGTTCCGGAACAATTAAAATCGAAAACTATGAATTCGTGGTGAAAATTAGTAGCGGATATAATTCAAGTACGGGGCTATATAACTGGCAATTGAATGTGGACTGTGTCTCTCATTTAGTAAATAAACCGGATATAACAATTACATTTTCGTGTTTAAGAGATATCACCACCGGGACAAATGATTCTTATTTTACGGCAGTAAACATCTTGGATTTAACTGGAGCTGTACAGTCTGATGCAGATAAAACATATACACATACAATTGATAGTAATACTGACTACGGTGTGAATTTGGAATTTGCAACTGCAAGAAAAACAGCTTACTACAGGTTTACTTATGATATTGATTTAATTAATTCGACTATTCAGGTCGGTGGAGATGGTGTAACCAATACCGAACTTTTAAATTTAAAGGCTTTGGTATGGGATTTTGAGTATTCTGACAATTTGGGGAAAACATTGCTTAAACCCCGAGCGGATTGGGTTAGGGGATATATCGTTGATAGAGATGCTGTGCAATATCGAACTCTTTACTTCAAAGAATATAAAGCAATTAATGGAATAGATCTTGATACATCGTATGTAATTCATCATATGCAACCGCTTTTTTTGGGCGGAACTCATGATTACAGTAATTTAATTCATTTGGATGACGCTTTTCATAAGTCAATCCATGCGTGGTTCAGTAATTATGTCCCTGTATCGTGATTTATTGATAAAAATCGGAACGCAATATGAGAATTTACTTGAAATTGCATTTAAGGAAGACACTTCTCCAACATTTTGTGCTCCATTGAATACAATGATATTTGCGCGTTCATCATATTCGGATTACTATTGCCGGATAAAAGAATTTGGTGACATGATCTTTATGATGGAATTCCATCCGCAGGATGGGCATCATGTTCATCCGCTTGCGGAAAATCTTGAGGATTTCATGCGTCTTTTATATGCAGTTCATCGAATCGCCGTGTTATCGGATGTTCCGTATCAAACTGCTGATAATATCTATTCCCGCATCGAAAAAATCATTAGAGATGAATCGAAGGAATCCAGTGCGGCGTTTCGGATGCTTGAGGAGATGTTTCCATACACTCCGATGGAAAATCCATATGATTATGTCAAAAATCTGAATGAACATTTTGATTTTTCTCGGATTCGTTATCCGGATGAATATTATGAAATGTTTGAAATTCCAAATCCATGGGTGTCCCAAAAGCCTGATAGGGAACTTGTGCATTTCAGCAAAATTTTTGAAGGTACATCTTTTATTGAAGTGAAACGATCTTCACAGAGGTCAGCAAGAAATAAACAGGATAAATAATAAGAGCGTGTTTTCCATTATATATAGGAAAACACGCTTCTTTATTTTGTGAAATATCGTTCTTTTATTTCAGACTTTCCAGCGCGGAGAGGATGCCTGCGAGCGTGTCCTTGTACTTTGCCAGCTTTGCCTTTTCGCCGTCAACGACGGCGGCGGGGGCTTTGGCGACGAAGGATTCGTTGGCGAGCTTGCCCTCGACACGGCCGATTTCGCGTTCGATGTTTTCGCGTTCCTTGTTCAGGCGGGCGCGTTCCTTTTCAAAGTCCACAAGGTCGCCGAGCGGAATGAACAGCGTTGCGCAGTCGGTGATGAGCTGCACGGCGGAGTCATCGGCATAAGAATCGACGACGGTGACCTCGGACGCGGATGCCAGCTTCTGGAAGAAGACGGCGGTCTTGTCGGAGAACGTCTCCTTTTCCGCGGTCACGATGAACAGCTTCGCCTTCTTGGACGGCGGGACATTCATCTCGGCGCGGCGGTTGCGGATGGCCTTGATGGCGGCAATCAGCCGTTCCATGTGGATCTCGTCGGCGGAGAAATCAAGGGATTCGTCGTAGACGGGATACGCAGAGAGCATGACCGTTTCCGGATGTGCGCCGGCGGTGTGCGGCAGCTTCTGCCAGATCTCTTCCGTGATGAACGGCATGAACGGATGCAGAAGCTTCATTGTACCTTCAAGCACATAGGTGATGACATTCTGCGCGGTCAGATTTTCCTCGGTGCCGGGGTTGTTCAGTCTCGGCTTGACCAGTTCAATGTACCAGTCGCAGAAGATGTCCCAGATGAAGTCGTAGAGGTTGGACAGCGCAATGCCGATCTCGTACTTTTCCAGGTTTGCGCCGACGTCGCGCACGACCTTATTGTAAAGGGAGAGAATCCACTTGTCCTCGATGTGCAGTTTGTCTTCGGCGGGAAGCACACATTCGTCGATGTCGAGATTCATCAGAACGAAACGCGCGGCGTTCCAGATCTTGTTCGTGAAGTTTCTTGCCGCTTCGATCTTTTCATCGGAGAAACGCATATCGTTGCCGGGAGCGTTGCCCGTTGCAAGCGCGAAACGGAGCGCATCGGCGCCGTACTTGTCGATAATTTCCAGCGGGTCAATGCCGTTGCCCAGAGACTTGGACATCTTCCGTCCCTGCGCATCGCGCACCAGACCGTGGATAAGCACCGTGGAGAACGGCTTTTCGTTCATCCATGCCATGCCGGAGAAGATCATGCGGGAGACCCAGAACGTGATAATGTCGTATCCGGTGACAAGGGTGCTGGTCGGATAGAAACGCTTTAAGTCTTCGGTGCTGTCCGGCCAGCCGAGCGTGGAGAATGGCCAGAGCGCGGAGGAGAACCAGGTGTCAAGCGTGTCGGGATCCTGCCGCATTTCCTTTCCGCACTTCGGACAGACGGCTTTTTCGTCCTTAGTGACGATCATTTCGCCGCAGTCGTCGCAGTAGAACGCGGGGATTCTGTGGCCCCACCAGAGCTGTCTGGAAATACACCAGTCGCGGATGTTTTCCATCCAGTGGAAATAGTTTTTGTCAAAGCGTTCGGGAACGAACTTGATCTCACCGGAGCGCACGACGTCGATGGCGGGCTTTGCCAGCGGTTCCATCTTCACGAACCACTGCTTGGAGACCATCGGCTCGATGGTGGTGTGACAGCGGTAACAGGTGCCGACCTCGTGGGTCAGCGGTTCGATGGATTTGAGCAGACCCAGCGCTTCCAGGTCGGCAACGATCGCTTTGCGCGCTTCCTTGGTCGTCATGCCGGCGTACTTGCCGCAGTCGAGAACCTCGGGTTCCCCGACGGATGCGCGGCCGGATGCAAACAGCTCGTCGCACGCCGCCTTGTCCTCGGCACCCGTCATGTGACCATCGTAGGTGAACACGCGGACGACGGGCAGGCTGTGGCGCTGACCGACCTCAAAGTCGTTGGGGTCGTGTGCGGGGGTGATCTTGACGACACCGGTTCCCTTGGTCATGTCGGCGTGCTCGTCGCAGACGATCGGAATTTCCTTGTTGATGAGCGGCAGAATGACGTGACAGCCGTGCAGATGCGCGTAACGGGGGTCGTCTGCGTTGATGGCAACGGCGGTGTCGCCGAGCATCGTTTCGGGACGGGTGGTCGCCAGCTCCAACATTTCGCCGGTCTCCTTGACCGGATAAAGCAGATGCCAGAAATTGCCGTTCTGCTCCTCGTATTCCACTTCTGCGTCGGAAATGGACGTGCCGCAGCACGGGCACCAGTTGATCATGCGGTTGCCGCGGTAGATGAGACCCTCGTCATACAGGCGGACAAAAACCTCCTTGACGGCGCGGGAGCAACCCTCGTCCATCGTGAAGCGTTCGCGCGACCAGTCGCAGGAGGAGCCGAGACGCTTCAGCTGGGAGATGATCCGTCCGCCGTACTGCGCTTTCCAGTCCCACGCGCGTTCCAGAAACGCATCGCGGCCGATGTCTTCCTTGGTCAGACCCTCTTTGCGCATCGCTTCCACGATCTTGACCTCGGTCGCAATAGAAGCGTGGTCGGTTCCGGGAACCCAGAGCGTGCAGTAGCCCTGCATCCGCTTGTGGCGGATGAGGATGTCCTGCAGGGTGTTGTCAAGCGCATGACCCATGTGCAGCTGCCCCGTGATGTTGGGCGGCGGAATGACGATGGTGTAGGAAGGCGCATCTCCCTTGGTGTCGGGCGTGAAATACCCCTTTTCGCACCATTCCTTGTAAATGCGGTCCTCAAGCTCATTCGGAGCATACGTTTTGGCAAGTTCGTGTTTCATTGTTGTATCCTTTCTCGTACATGTATGGTACGGCGCAATCTTGATGCACTTGTCGCATCATTGCGAAGACGTTCAAAGTAATTGTCATTGCGGTATTCGCCGCAATATCATTTATCATAAATTCGGTTTTCCGGAATTTATATCATATATTTCTATTTCGCCAGAAATATATATCATTGCAATCATCGCCCGGCGATGATTGCTCCGATGCGGAGTTTCAGACCCATCAGGTCTGAAACTCTTTTGAATAAACCGCGTAAGCGGTTTATTCTTCCCAGTTATGGAAGAACGCCGTAATATCGTCGTCGTCTTCCAGCGCGTCGATGAGCTTGTTCATGTTGGTGATGGCATCCTCATCGGTCAGGGTGATATAGGACTGGGGGATCTTGTCTTCTTCTGCGGAGACGTAGGTGTAGCCCTTGTCGGAGAGTGCTTTTGCAACAACGGCAACGTCGTCGACTTCGGTGTAGATTTCAAAAACTTCATCCTCTGCGGCGAAGTCGGTCGCGCCGGCTTCCAGTGCATCCTCCATCAGCTGATCCTCATCGACATCTTCCTTTTCGATGACGATGAGACCCTTGTCCTCAAACATGAACGAGACACAGCCGACGGTACCGAGGTTTCCGCCGAACTTGTCGAAATAGTGGCGGACATTGCCCGCGGTTCTGTTGCGGGAGTCGGTGGTCGCCTGCACGATGACGGCAACACCTGCCGGGCCGTAGCCCTCGTAGGTGATCTCCTCATAATCTGCAGCATCGGCGGAGGATGCCTTCTTGATGATACGGTCGATGTTATCGTTGGGGACGTTGAGGGTCTTTGCCTTTGCGATCAACGTGGCAAGCTTGGTATTGGAAACCGGGTCGGGACCGCCCTCCTTGACGGCGACAGCCATTTCCTTACCGACCTTGGTGAAGACCTTCGCACGCTGTGCGTCGGTTTTTTCTTTTTTGTGTTTGATGTTGTTCCATTTGGAATGTCCGGACATTGTATTGGTACTCCTTTTATTGTGGTAATAATTGAGGTTTTGTTACGCTTTCATTCTTGCTTTTTCTCGTTTTCCGCAGGAAAAAGTAACAAAAAGAGAAAATCCGCTTGCAAGCGTCAGGGCATTTCGCCGCCTGCGGGCATCGATTCGGGGCGCTGCCCCAAAACCCCGCGACCTTTTTGAAAAAAGGTCGATCAAAAACTTTTGGAGCGGTGGGGCTTCCGATCAGATCTTCTCGTTCTTCCCGATGCAGATGAGGTCAAACGCCGAGCCGAGCACATACTTGGTCGCCATTGTCAGCTTGACGCGGACCGCGCGGAGCAGCTCGTCCTCGCAGGTGAGGATCTGCACGTCATGGTAGAAGCGGTTGAAATCGGCGCAGACATCGAGAATGTAGCGCGTGATGACGGACGGCTCGTATTCGTGGAGCGCCTGCGCGACCTTATCGGGGAACAGGGCAAGGGTCTTGACGAGCGCGTTTTCTTCTTCCGTCAGGGTGACACCCGCAATGGATACGGGGGAATCGAGGTCGGTCATGCCGGTGTTCTCCGCTTTGGAAACAATGGAGCAGGCGCGGGCGTAGGTATACTGCGCGTAGGGGCCGGTGTTGCCCTCAAAGGACAGCGCATCTTCCATGATGAAGTTGATGTCGCGGATTCTGCCGGAGGACAGATAATAGAAGACGATGGCGCTGACACCGACGGATTCTGCGATCTTTTCCTTATCGGGCAGGTCGGGGTTCTTTTCCTCCATGATGGCGGAAACCTTTTCGATTGCCTGATTGAACAGATCGCGCAGAAGAACGACGTTGCCGGAACGCGTGGAAAGCTTGCCGCCGTCGATGGAAACGGTACCGTAGGGGACGTGGACGAGCTCGTCCTTTGCCCAATCGTAGCCCATCAGCTCCATGACCTTGAACCACTGCGCAAAGTGCAGGTTCTGACCGGCACTTGTGACATAAATGCACTTGTCAAAGTTGTAGGTCTTTTTGCGGTACAGTGCCGCCGCGATGTCACGCGCGGGATACAGCGTTGAGCCGTCACGTTTGAGGATCAGGCAGGGGGGCATATTGTATTCGGACAGGTCAACGATGGACGCGCCGTCGTCAATGACCATGATGTTCTTGGATTTCAACTCTTCCACGACTGCGGGCATCTTGTCGGAGTAGAAGCTCTCGCCGTTGTAGGAGTCAAAGGTGATGCCGAGCTGCTTGTAGGTCTTTTCGTATTCCTTTAAGGAAATTTCGATGATCCACTTCCACAGCTCCATGCATTCGGGGTCGTGATGCTCAAGCGCTGTGAACGTTGCGCGCGCTTCGTCGTTGAGAGACGGGTCTTTTTCCGCTTCCTCGTGGAACTTGACATACAGATCGACCAGCGCATCGCACTGTCCCGCTTCGACATTCGCACGGTTGCCCCATTTGCGGTAAGCGACGATCATCTTGCCGAACTGCGTTCCCCAGTCGCCGAGATGGTTGATGCCGATACAGTGGTAGCCGGAAAATTCGTGCAGCTTTTTCAGGCTGTGACCGATGACGGTCGTGCCGAGGTGGCCGATGTGGAACGGCTTTGCGACGTTGGGGGAGGAATAGTCCAGCACCACGGTCTTGCCGTCGCCCTCATGGCTTCCGCCGTAGGATTCTTTCTGTGCAAGAATGGTATTGACGGTATTTGCCGCCATGCCCGCCTTGTCGGTGAACAGATTCAGATATCCGCCTGCGACCTCCACACGGGAAATGCCGGGGATGGAAAGGTTTTCCGCAAGAGCTGCCGCGATCTTCGGCGGTGCCTGCCGCAGGGTCTTCGCCAGCTTGAAGCACGGAAACGCAAGGTCGCCCATTTTTGGGTCCGGCGGATATTCAAACATACCCGCGATGTCGTCGGCGGAAAGATTCGCGGTGTCCGTGAGTGCGTTGATCTTGCACAGAACCGCTTCTGCCGCCGTTTGTTTCAGTTGATTCATAAGACGGTATGTCTCCTTTTATTTCAATCGATAATTTTACAGATACTTACATTATATTATACTATATTTCAGGGGAAATAGCAAGATGTTATGCGAAAATTTCAGAAAAATTTTAGAATTGGGGGTGTCATGAGTGTAAGGTTTGAGGCACGTTGCGTTTTTCTCTGTAGGGGAACGAGGCGCCCTGTCCCTTAATTTGCAGCCATCCCATTCTCCGCAAACGCCTCCCGCTTTATCACATACCGCAGGGTCTCATGCATCTCCCCGGTCTTTGCTGTATGCAGAACGGTATCGTAATACACAAACCCGCACTTTTCAATGACACGCCGGGAGCGGTTGTTGAACGCGTAATGCGCAACGGTCACAGCCGCGCGGTTCTGCTCCGAAAACAGCCACGAAAGTACGCGCCGCACCGCTTCCGGCATCAGTCCCTGCCCCCAATAGTCGCGCGAGAGGACGTAGCCGATTTCGTTTACCGGGCGTTGTTCCCAGCCGGGAACGGTTTCGAGAAACGAGCGGTGAATGCCAATCGACCCGATCACGCAGCCGGATGCGCGGTGTTCGATGGCGAAGACGTCGCCTGTTTCCATCCAGCGGTCAAGGCGTTCCCGGGAGATCTCCTTTGATGTGTGCGGAAGCCAGCCCGCCATCTGCCCGACGCCGTCCACGGATGCATATGCGTAAAAATCGTCCAGATCCTCCGCCCGCCACGGGCGCAGAATGAGACGGTCGGTCGAAAGCATCGTCTGTCGGATGTCGATTGCGTTGTTCATGAAAATGTCCTCCTTGAAAATATAAAAACGATGCCCGCAGCGGAAAATTGCTGCCTGCACCGTTGATTGCTTATATGACGGAAATGTATCAAAATTATCCCGCATTCCCAAAAGACAACAACCATGCAAGCCCGGCGTGTACGGATTCTCGTACAGCGACGCGCTTACCTTTATTGACATTGGCTGTCATCATGGTGGTCATAACGGTTTTGTTACCTCGGAATCGGATGGATTTATAATATTATAGCATGGAATGGGGGGGATTGTCAAGGGGGGAAATGAAAAAATTATCATATTCCCCACAGCACCGTCACGCCGATGCACACAAACACCGCGGCGATGACGGGGGACTTGTATTTTTCCAGAAACGTCCGCACCGGCGGGAGGGCGGAGAGCTTTTGTGCAAGCAGACACCACACCCCGCACAATACGGCAAACACAAGCACTGCCGTGACACATTCCGGTATTGTATAGCCGGAAAACAGCGGGATGTAAACGCCGAGATTGTCCGCGCCGCCGGAAACGGTGAGCAGGGCGGTGCTCCATATGCCGACGGAAGATGTATCCGACTTCGGTTCATCGTCGTCCGTGGGTTTTGGGCGGCAGTGGGAACGCCATTCCCGGATGCCGAGCGCGATGGGGATGATGCCGAGCAGACGGATGACGGCATCCGGCAGAAAGGACAGCCCGCCCGCGCACAAAAGGGAGACGGCGGTCAGAATGCCAATGCCGAGATACTGCCCGGCGACGACGGAAACAGCGTATTTTTCAGCAGCGGAAAACAGGATGGCAAGCACAAAAATATCGTCGATGTTGGTGGCGGCGAATGCCATACCGGATGATAAAATAACGTTCATGGTCGGTTCAAGCTTCGTCCGATGAATCAGGATTCAAGATGAATAATCATTCAACTGCTGAATCAAGATCCAGACGCTGAATTATCATTCCGCCGGATAAATCAGCGAATACTTCCCACAGCGCAATGCGGAAACGAGATCGGCAGGGGTGCGGATGGGTGTTTCGGTCTGAATGCCGCCGCGCGCGAGCGCATCCTTGTTGTGGAAGTCCGAGCCGGAGGTCATGGCCTTGCCGTAGAATGCGGCAAATTCCTTTGCGAGATGGTTGCGGATGGGTTCCGTGCCGCCGTTCTGCACCTCAATGCCGAACAGCGGGGCAGGGTCGGTGACGGTCATGCCGTTGCGGAACGGATGCGCGTGAACGACACAAACGTCCTCGGGGAGCACGGACAACAGCTCGCCAAGTCCCCCCGGCAGACGGTTGAGCAGGGGCGCGTGATAGAAGAAGTCTTCGTCAAGGCCGTAAACGAGATAATCGTTGATGGTGCCGTCAAAGCGCACCTCGCATCCCGGCAGAACCGTAAAGCCGATGCGGTCGCCCTCCTCCTTTGCCGCACGGTAGCCTTTTAGCCAGCGGTCGATGATTTTTTCGTGCGATGCGCCGTCCAATTCTTCCTTGAACCAGTCAAAGAAGATGGAAAAATAATGGTCTGTGATGACGATGCCGTCGTATCCGGCATCCTTGTACATCCGGACAATCTCCGCCGCCGGAACGTGCGCGGCAAGATCATCCTCTGCGGTGTGACAGTGAAGTTCGTATTTGTACATGGTGGAGTCCTTTCGTTTCTCCTTTACCGCTTCATCCGCGCCAGCATTTTTATCCCCATGCGCAGGGCATCGAGGAAAATATCCGCTTCCCCGGTCGTGTTTTCGGGGCAGAGACTGATGCGCAGGGTGGTGTCGGCATCGGACTCGGAAAGCCCGAAGCACAACAGGGCATTTGAAATGCGTCCGCTCTGGGCGGAGCAGGCGGAACCGCTGGATATGGCGATGCCGCGGCCGGAGAGGTAGTTCAGCATCGTTTCGCTCTTGATCTTCGGCAGGCGGATGCTCAGAATGTGCGGCGCGCGCATTTCCGACTGCGGGAGATTGACCCGGACAGCGGACAACGTTTCGTCTGCGGACAACTTCTGGGCAATGTAATCCCGTAGTGCTGTCATGTGGGCAATATCGTCCTGTATGGAGGCAGAACCTGCGGCGGCCGCCGCGCCGAAGCCTGCGATGCCGGGGAGATTTTCGGTGCCGGAACGGAAATCCGACTCCTGCCCGCCGCCGAAGATGACAGGGGAGACGGCACGGCGCTTGATGAGATACGGGGAAATGTACAGCGCCCCGACCCCTTTCGGCCCGTGAATTTTATGTGCGGAGACGGTGACAAGGTCGGCACCGAGCGACTGCGGCGTGAACGGGATTTTTAAGAATCCCTGCACCGCATCGGTGTGGACGATGCACTCCGGATTGACGCTTTTCGCATAGTCGGAAATGGCGCGGATGTCATTGACCGCCCCCGTTTCGTTGTTGACGAGCATGACGGAGATAAGGAAGGTGTCGGGGGTCATTTCCCGCCGGAACTGCTCCATGTCGAAAACGCCGTTTTTCGTGTGGATATACGCTGTCCGGAAGCCCTCGTTTTCAAGGACGGAAAACGGCCGCAGGACGGCGGGATGTTCAGCGTCCGTTGTGATGCACTTGCCGCCGGCAAGCGCTTTTTTGGCTCTTGCGGTGCCGAGAACGGCGAGATTGTCCGCTTCGGTGCCCGATGCCGTGAAAATGAGGTTCTCGTCCTTTGCGTTCATTGCCCGCACACCGAGCGCGGAAAAGATCTGCTGTCTGGCAGTGGCGAGAATTTTGTGCGCCTCCACACCCATCGTGTGGCGGGAGGAGGGATTGCCCCATGCTTCGGTCAGAACCTGCATCATCGCATCCGTGCAGGCGGCGGACGGTTTGGTTGTTGCGCTGTTGTCAAAGTAGATCATGGTTTTCGGAATTAAAATTGCATTTAACGGAACGAGAAGTAAGCGATGATGTCGTTGACGTCGTCGAGATTTTCTTCATATGCATCCACCGTGGAGGTGTAGGTGAGAATGTACAGGGTCGCGCCGCGCACGAACAGCACCTGCATCCACTGGTATTTCACATCGCCCACTGTCGCCGTGTAGCGGTATTTCAGACCCTCGGTCGTGTTGCCGTCTTCTTCATAGGCAGAACCGATGACAACGTCGGCAGGCTCCGCATCGATCATGGCAAAATCCGCAAAGGTGGCGGAGAATTGTTCGGAGAACATTTCCCAGTAGCCCTCGATGGAGGTGATCTCACCGGTGATCTCGTTTGCGCAGACGGTGACGTTGGACTGTGCGTTGTCCTCGGCGTAAACGCTGGTCATGCCGACGGTCGTTTCCACGAGCCAGTCGGACGGATAGACAAAGTCATAGTCTTTGGCTTCGCTGACGACAGCGGACATATCGTTCGGAATGGCAACGCCTGTCTCTGTTTCGTTTCCACCGCAGGAGGAGAAGCAGAGGGAACACAGCATCGTGATCGTCAGGAGCAGGGTGAGAAGTCGGGTTGATTTTTTCATATTCGGAATATCACTTTCTTTCGGTTGGGATAAAATCGTTACCTTATATTTTACCACGCGATTGTGCCGATTGCTTGCGGTTTTCATGGCGGATTTGTAAATTTTTCGGTGTGGAGGGGATTTTTTGCGGAAAACGGGAATTGCCGATTTTTCGTTCACAGTTAATTTACAATATGATGCTTGAAAATATATCATATATGATATATAATATCGAATAATACAAAGAGGATTATTTAAGGAGGCATTCCTGATGGACTTCAACGAATATCTGAACAAGACCCTGTCGGAAGACTCCGAGCTGAAACGGGAATACGATGCGCTTCAGCCGGAATATGAAATCAGAAAGCTGCTTCTCCGCGCACGGGAGGAAGCCGGTATGACACAGACCGAGCTTGCGGAAAAATGCGGAATCCGGCAGAGCAACATCAGCCGTCTGGAAAAAGGCGGCGGAAATCCGACCTTACAGATGCTTCTGAAAATTGCAGATGCACTGGATTCCGATCTGGTGATTGAGTTTCGCAAACGGACACAGGACGGAGAAAAGGACATCCGCCGTACCGCGCGGATGAATCTTGGGGCAGGCGCGGATTCCGCACATCCGTGACGGTGTAAGGTTCTTCTTACAGCACAATCTCCCCAAACGCCCGCGCAAGCGCCTCCTTCATCGGCCGGTATTTCTCCGTTTCCAGCGCGGGATCCTCCGCCATCACGCGGTCGGCGGCGGCAAACGCGTTTTGCACCATTTCCATGTCGTCGCAGAACGAAGCAACGGTGAACCGCAGACCGCCGGACTGACGGACATCAAGCGCGGCGGTGTCGCCCGTGTTTGTCGCAAAGAAATCGCCGGGGCCGCGCAGCTCTAAGTCTTTTTCCGCAATTTCGTAGCCGTTGTTCGTTTTGCACATGATGGAAAGGCGCTCACGCGCGTGCTCCGTTTTGGACTCCGATACGAGAATACACCACGATTTGTCCCGACCGCGCCCGACGCGGCCGCGGAGCTGATGCAGCTGGGACAGACCGAAATATTCCGCGTTTTCAACGACCATCAAGGTTGCCGTCGGCACGTTGACCCCGACCTCGATGACGGTCGTCGAGACTAAAATCATCACTTCCCCCGTCGTAAAGCGATGCATGACGGCATCCTTTTCGGCGGGCTTCATTTTTCCGTGCAGGAATCCGACGGACAGGTCGGGGAAGACCTCTCTCTGCAGCTGTTCCGCATACGCAACGGCGGCTTTCAGGGTCGGACGGCTGTCGTCCGCGGCGGCAGGCAGACCGTCATCGCCGATCATGTCATCCTCGTTTTCTTCAATGGCAGGGCAATCATCGATTGCCGGACAGACAATGTAGACCTGATGTCCCTCTGTCACCTGTTTGCGGATGAAGCCGTTCAGGCGTTCTCTGTAGGACTCGTCCACGGTAAAGGTCGAGACCTTCTGCCGTCCGGGCGGAAGCTCGTCCAGAACCGACATATCCAGGTCGCCGAACATCATCAGCGCCATCGTGCGCGGGATCGGCGTTGCCGACATGATGAGCGTGTGCAGATGCGCCGCCTTTTTTGCCAGTGCCGCGCGCTGACCGACACCGAAGCGGTGCTGTTCGTCCGTGATGACAAGACCGCAGTTCAAAAAGACCACGTTGTCCTCAAGCAGGGCGTGCGTGCCGATGACAAGCGGAAGCTCTCCCGATGCCAGACGGGATTTGATGGAAGTTTTGTCCTTTGCTTTCGTGGAACCGACGAGCAGCTCACAGCCAAAGCCGAGCCGGGCGAACATCGGTGCAAGGTCTTCAAAGTGCTGGGTCGCCAGAATTTCCGTCGGTGCCATCAGCGCCGCCTGATAGCCGTTTGCAAGGGCGATATACAGCGCGGCGGCGGCGCAGACGGTCTTGCCGCTGCCAACATCGCCCGAAAGTAAGCGATTCATTGGAGGCTTTGGAGCGATGTTGGCTGGTCGACAATCGCCAGATAACAATCGGTTCATAGGGGGCTTGGAACTTTTATCCGTTGAAAAATTCTCCCCACCGCCCGCCGGTTCCCCCACGGTCATGTCGCGGAGAAAATCGGCGACGGCACGCTTCTGGGCACCGGTCAGATCATACGGCTGAGCAGAGAAAAACGGGGTCATGTCGGGGGCGAACATGACGGGCGCATCGTATTGGGAACGCAGATAACGCCGCCTGCGCAGACCGAGCGAGAACAGGGTCAGCTCCTCAAAGATCAACCGCTTCCGCGCGGCATCCAGCACCGCTTCGTTTTCGGGCAGATGGATGTTCCGGATGGCATAAGTATACCCGCACAGCCCGTATTCGCGGCGCAGGTCATCAGGAAGCGGGTCGGGAATTTCTTTGTCCGGTGGGAACACGACGGCGAGTGCCTTTTCCACTGCGCCCGAAATCAGCTTCTGGGTCAGACCCGCGGTCGCGCGGTAGATGGGATATACCGACGGAAGCGTGCTTCCGTCCCCGGGGTCGGACAGCGGGACAGGCTCGTGCTTCGGGGAATTCAGCGAGAGACGGTTTCCCGCCCCCCGTTCACAGCGGCCGAAAAAACGGTAGGTACTGCCGACGGCAAACGCATCCCGCAGATACGGCTGATTGAAATAGGTAATCGTCGCTGTGCCGCATTCGTCAAACGCGGTGAACCGGGTCAGAATCATCCCGCGCCGGATCGTCGTCACTTTCGGCTGGGTGCCGACGGTCAGAAGAAGCGACACGGCCTCCCCGTTTTTCGCATCCGCTGTCGTCGTCACCCGCCCCCGCATCTCATACCCGCGCGGATAATGGCGGCACAAGTCAGTCAGCGTTCTGACCCCCATTTTTTCAAACAGTTTCCCCCGTGTCTCGGAAATTCCGGCAAGGGACGTGACGGGGGAATCGGGGGTGAGCGCAGTATCGTTTTTTTTCGGCGGCATCGGCGGTCTCCTTTCATTTGGCGAATTTTTGTTCTGATTATAGTATACCACATTTTTGGGCGGATGTCAAGGTTTGGGGGAATGCTGTCGCCTGTATGCCAGTCTTTCTATCAAACCGTTCATCGTCGCCCTTAAGCTGAAAACATTTACCCAAGACGAACGCACATCGTACCTATACCCATACCAAAGAAAATCAAAGAACCGCCCACCCTCGGACGGTTCTCAAAAACCATATTCAATCCAATTTCAGATCGTTTTCTTTTATCCACCCAATCTTCCGGAAAAACAGCCCGAACACCCACGTCAGCACCGCGGGAAGCACAAAGCAGATGAGAACCAGTCCCACCCAGTCAAAGGCGGTGATGGCGGTCTTCGCACCTGTCGAAATATCGTTCAGCCAGCCGGTGTAAACGCCGATCTGTCCGACAAGGCCGCAGGTGCCCATACCGGAGGAGATCGCTTCGCCGTTCATTTCCATTTTGAATATGTAGGTCGCAAGGGGACCGGTGACGGCGGACGTGAGGATCGGCGGAATCCAGATTTTTGGGTTGCGGACGATGTTGCCCATCTGGAGCATTGACGTGCCCAGCCCTTGCGAAACGAGTCCGCCCACGCCGTTTTCACGGAAGCTCATGACGGCAAAGCCGACCATCTGCGCACAGCATCCCGCAACTGCCGCACCGCCGGCAAGACCGGTCAGGGAGAGCGCGGCACAGATGGCGGCGGAGGAGATGGGAAGCGTCAGCGCGATGCCGACCAGCACCGAGACGACGATGCCCATCAGAAACGGCTGCATTTCGGTCGCGTGCTTGATGACCTCCCCGAATGCACTTGCCGCCGCGCCGATGACCGGTGCAAGCCACGCGGACAGCGCAACGCCGACCGTGATGGTGACAAACGGCGTGACGAGCAGATCAATGCGGGTCTCCTTGGACACCGCTTTGCCGCATTCCGCCGCGATGATGGCAATGACGAGCACTGCAAGCGGGCCGCCCGCGCCGCCGTATCCGTTTGCCGCCGAACCGACCGCGAGCAGGGAATACAGCACCAGCGGCGGTGCTTTCAGCGCATACCCGATGGCACACGCCATCGCCGGGCCGGACATTCCCGATGCAAATCCGCCGATGTCGTTGAGAAACGGAACACCGAGCTGGGAGCCCAGGGTTTTGATAATGGTTCCGATGAGCAGGGAACAGAACAGCCCCTGCGCCATTGCGGACATCGCATCAATGCCGTACCGCTTCGCGGAAAAAACGATGTCCTTGCGTTCCAGAAACGCTTTTACTTTGTTCATAATTGTGGGGATTCTCCTTTTTGCTGTCAATCAATGTGTCAAGCTCACCTGTCAAGACAGGTGACTATATAAGTATACCGCCAATCGGCGAAAATGTCAATCGGCGGATATGACAAAGTTCTTGGTTTTTGGAGGAAATTTTTTAGAGGGGGAGGTGGTGTCAATGTAAGGGCGACGATGTTGCTTTTGTCTTACGCTGAAAATAGTAACCCCACTCCCGTATCACAGCCCATGCCGCAACCAATTCCGCATCTTTTACCGCCGCGTTTGCGGGGCTGGTGGACGGAAGACAGACGGCTTCGATGCCGGTTTTGGGATACTGATACTGCTTGTAGAGCCGATACGCGGTTTTTCCGCCGCAGAAGACAGCGCGGATGTCGGCGGTTTCAAGGATGGGGGAGAGGTCGTTTGGAACGACATTTCGGATGGTCGTGTCGGCGGAGCCGCGGATGTCGCAGACGGCGCAGGTATCCCAGAGGGCGATATGATGGGAATGTAAGAACGCGGTCTTTTCCTCAACCGTTGTTGGAATCGGCGCATCAAACACGGCGGCGAGCGTTTTCCAGAAGCGGTTTCTGGGATGACCGTAGTAAAAGGCAGTTTCGCGGGATTTCACCGACGGGAACGTGCCGAGAATGAGAATGCGGCTTTCGCTGTTGTAAACGGGCGGAAACGGGTGAGAAAGTTCTGACATGGGGGAGAGTCTCCTTTACTGCGACAGCTGATATGCCCCGCGCGCCCATAAAATCCATTTGGAGCGGTCGAGCGGGTTGACACCGATGCGGGGATTTTCGTGGATCTGCCCGTCGCGGCATTCGCGGTAGCCGGAAAATGTCGTTCCGAGCACGGCGCGGCCGCCCGACATGGAGGCAAGCCGGACGGGGAAATCCATCGCGTTCGCGGCGGGAACACAGGCGGATAAGATGGCGTTTCCGCTGTGCAGAACGGGCGAATCGTATTCCCCGCCCATCCGTGTGACCTCGGTGATGACCTTGCCGGACAGCTCCGCGGGCAGGGTGATGTGCAGGGCAAGCATCGGTTCGAGCAGGGTCACGCCCGTTGACAGCAGACCGTTCATGAACGCCATCGGCGTGCAGACAAAGAAGTCCAGAGGATGCGTGTGAATGGTGTGGTGCTGACCGCCGATCAGCGTACAGCGGAAATCCGTGACCTCCCAGCCGTACAGTCCTTGTTTCAGACAATCGTTGAACGACTGCCGGATGTGGCTCTGGTAGCGGTAAAAGCACTGATTGGACGGCAGTCTGCCGTGATAGGACACTCCGTATCCGCGCGGCATCGGCTCAAAGCGGAATTTCACCACCGCCCAGCAGGGCTTGGGCATCGTATAATCGGCGTAAGCGATGCCCTCATCAGCTGGTGTTTCCTTATATATGACCGTCGGCGGGGAGAACTGCGCGGACAAACCGAAACGGCTTTGAAGCAGACTTTCGATGACTTCCAGCTGAATCGTTCCCGTCGTGTTGATGACGATGTCTCGCTGACCGTTTTCCCATTTCGCATCCATGTACGGCTCCTCATCGGACAGCTTCTGCAAGGCATCCGCCAGGCGCGGGAGTGCTTCGGGATCCTTTGCGGTGTCGGCAGGCGTGACCCGCACCCGCAGATACGGCTGGGCGAGCCGGTACGCATCGGATGTGGACAGGGATGACGGGATGCTGCCGACAAAATGCCCGACTCGGGCGTGTGGAAGACCGCACAGCGCGGCAATCTCCCCGGCGTGAACGGAACCGGCATCCGTATATTTTCCGCCCGTAAAGCGGCGGATCTGGGAGACCTTTTCCTTTGGCGGCGGCGGGGTCTCGACGGCGACAGCAGTATTTTCTTCGGTCTCCTCCCCGGCGGAAGTGTCTGTCAATTCGTTTCCCGTGGGGGAGGATTCCGCGGCGGAAGATTCCGTGTCGGCGCTTTCCGGGACAGAAGAAGACGTTCCGTTTGTGACCGGCGGGAGGATCGTGACCTCGTCCCGGTTGGAAATTTCTCCGCCGAACAGGCGGACATGGGCGACCTTGCCGATGCTTTTGTCATATTCTACCTTATAGATGACCCCGGACAGCCGTCCGTCTTCTTCCCCGCGTGCGGAGGAATCCGGCATACAGGTCACAAGGAAGTCCAGCAGCGGCACAATGCCAATACCGAGCTTTGCGCTTCCGCACAGCACAGGGACGGCGCGGCAGGCGGCGATTTCATTTTTCAGAAGCGACAGCGCCTGCTCCGCGGAGAGCGGTGTGTCCGAGAGAAAGGCTTCTTCGGCTGTCGGGTCGATCTCACACAGTCCCTCCGTCACAGCGGCGGAAAATTCGGCACCCGTCAGCGTTTCTGCCGTCGGCGATTCGGTTTCCTGCCCACAAACACGGGAGAGCAGAACCGGTGCGCGCCCTCCCCCCTCGGCGCATTCCGAGAGAACACGGGAAACGTCCGCCCCCGCGCGGTCGATCTTGTTGATGAACACGAGATACGGGAGCGCGGCACGGTCAAGCGCGCGCAGGACGTGTTCGGTATGCGCACGCACGCCCTCCACAGCGGAAACCAGCACAACGGCAAAATCCAGCGCGGCAAGCGAACGCTCCACCTCGCCCGCAAAGTCCACGTGCCCGGGCGTGTCGATGAGATTCAGGGTACAGCCGCCGTATTCCGTCGTCGCCGCCGCACTGCGCACGGAAATGCCGCGCCGCCGCTCAATGTCCATGCTGTCGGTGGCAGTCGTTCCCGCATCCACACTGCCGGGCGCGCGCAGAACGCCCGTGCGGTATAAAATCTGCTCCGTTAATGTGGTTTTTCCCGCATCAACGTGCGCGAGAATGCCGATATTGCGGTAGGTCATGGGGTGTCTCCTTTGGGTTCGGGTGTCGTTTTTCTTTTCATTATACAACAGGAAATGCCCGTGTGTCAATGCACGCGGGCGGAAATTTACCGAATATTCACGTTTTGTGGGTGGTAATCTTGACAGGGGTGGAGATGTGTGGTATACTGGTTTATATAAAATCAAAAGGAGGAGCATCCCATGACCCCCATCACCTACACCGAATTCTGCCGCCGTTTAACGGAATACGGCACCGCCGTCCACTGCGAAAAATATACATACAATTATACCGCATATTACTCCGCGGAGAAACCGGGGGATGCAAAATATTTCTACGACCGGGGATGTGTCATCTGCACCGAGGATTACGAATACGGCGGCAAGCAGTGGATCTGCCGCAATGTGCATCAGGTGGAGCCGATGGCGGCGCTTGACGCGGTCGCAGAAGAACAGCTTGCCGATGCAAAAGAGTATGCAAAAAAATTTGCCGCCGTGGTACTCAACGTCGTCGTGTTTACCGTGTCAAACGGCGATCTTCCGCCCGAAAAGAACTGCTTTCTCGGCTGGCGCAATTATGTGCGGCAGGGAACACCCGTCACCCCCGACCCGCGCGTGCGCATTCTGACGGAAGCCGATGCGGATGCCATCCGCGCTTGCTGTGCGCCGTCGCTTGTCCCGGACGGGGATTCCCGTTGGGGACAGATGGAAGCCGAGTCGTTTTCGGATTACGATTTCCAATGGGCGGAGAAGCACGGGATCACCCTGTTCGGCATTTTCGTGGACGGCGTGCTTGCGGGCATTGCAACGAGCCTCTTCGTGCAGGATCTTGACCTTGCGTGGCTGGAAACGATTCACGTCGCACCCGCGTACCGCCGGATGGGACTGGGGCAGGCACTGGTTCTCTCGGCGCTTGCCGCCTATCCCGATAAAAAATGGCACTATCAGGCCGCGCGGGACAATCTGCCGTCGGTCGGACTGGCAAAGTCGCTGGGGTTCACGCTGGAGGGGGCGGGACTGTTTTTGGTGTGAATTGCAAATTTACCTTGACAACCCGCCCCATCTATGCTATACTGAATATACCAAAAAATCACAGAAACGAGGATTTCTGCCATGAAAAAGCAAATTTCCAGCGGCGCACAGACACCCGGCACGGTCGATGTGGCCGTTGAGACGTGGGTCATTCCGACGTATCCGATTCCGGCGGCGGAGGAGATGCCGATGTTTGCCGAGACGAGCAACCATCAGGGGACGACGGGCAATCCGTATCCGAACCGGGTCGTGTCGTCGGCGGACGGCGAACACAAAGCGGACAAGGAATGGACGGTGATCCGGCTCGAAAATGACTACATCCGGCTTGCCATCCTTCCGGCACTCGGCGGGCGCATTTTTGAAGCCTACGACAAGACGACGGGGTACGATTTTCTGTACCGTCAGCACGTCATCAAGCCGGCACTCATCGGCGCATACGGGTCGTGGATCTCGGGCGGCATCGAGTTCAACTGGCCGTTCCATCACCGCCCGTCCACCGTCATGCCCGTCGATTACGATATCGTGCGCGAGCAGGACGGAAGCGTCATCGTCTGGCTGTCCGAGCACGCACCGAATGACCGCACCAAGGGCATGGTCGGTGTCGTTCTGAGACCGGACACCTCCTATTTTGAGACCCGGATGATGATCACCAACCGCACACCCGTCAAGCACAATTTCCTCTGGTGGGAAAACGCCGCCGTCGCGGTGCATGAGGACTACCGCCTGGTCTTCCCGCCGGACGTGACCTGGGTGCATCACCACAACGATGCCGGCCACACGACGTTCCCCATCGCGCAGGGGCAGTACGGTGCCGACAACATCACGGAACCCAAGGACATCAGCTGGCATAAAAATTCCCGCCTTGCCACCTCCTATTTCGCCGCGCCGTCGGAATACGATTTCTTCGGCGGCTACGATTACAGACGGGAATGCGGCATTCTGCACATCGCCGACCACCACGTTTCCCCCGGCAAGAAAATGTTTACCTGGGGCTACGGCTCCAACGCCGACAACTGGGAAAAGAAGCTGACCGACGCGGACGGCCCGTATGCGGAGCTGATGGCGGGCAGCTATACCGACGACCAGCCGGACTTCACATGGCTGCAGCCCTACGAAACGAAGACGTTCTCCCAGTACTGGTACCCGACGCAGGGCATCGGCTATACCAGCTACGCCAATCTCCGCGCCGCCATTGCCATCGACCGCGAAAAGAACGAGCTTCGCATCAACGCAACGTCGGAACACGAGACGGTCGCTGTCAGCGTTCGGGACGAGGACGGAACGAACCTCCTGTCGAAAACAACGGCATTAACCCCCTCAAAGGTCGCGGTCTTCCCGGTCACGTTCCCCCAAAATAAGAAACTGTCCGTGCAGCTGGTCACACGGGACGGCGAGATCCTGCTTTCCTACCAAGAAAAAGCCCCCGATTACGTCCACATTCCCAAGGACAACCGGGGCATTCCGCTCCCCGACAAGCTGAAAACGCCGATGGAGCTGGTGCTTGCGGGACAGCATCTTGACCAGTACCGCAGTCCGCTTTACAAGCCGGATGTCTATTATCTGGAAGCGTTGAAACGGGAACCCGATTTCCTGCCCGCGCTCAAGGGTATGGGCGAATACTACACCCGCACCATGCGGTATGAGGAAGCGCTTTCGTACCTTGACCGCGCATGGAGTATCGAATGCCGCTACAACCAGAACCCGGAGGACGGCACGGTCGGGTATCTGCGCGGACTGTGCCTTGTGTATCTCGGACGGGAGGACGAAGCCTACGATGCCTTTGCGCGTGCGGCATGGTCGAACAATGCCGTTTCCCCGGCGATGACGTGGATGGCGGCACTGGACGGAACCCGCGCGGATTTCCCGAAAATGTACGAACACGCCATCAAAGCCATGGAGAAAGAATCGAACCATCCGCTGGCGCCGGTCTATGCGGCACTGGCACTGTGGAAAGCGGGCGCACAGTACGAAGCGGTGCAGGTCCTGCACGCAAATGTGCTTGCAAGCGACCCGCTCAACCATACGGCACGCTATCTGATGAACCTGATCTGCGGCTACGGGGAAGACGAATATTTCGCCGGACTGCACTCCGACCCCGCACAGACGGCACTTGACGTCTGCTTTGACCTGCTTGCGACCGGATTCTGGGAAGCCTGCATCCGACTTCTGGAGGGTGCAATCCATCGGAAGCCCGACTGCGCGATGCTCCATTATACGCTTGCATACCTGCATATGCTCGACGGTCATCCGCGCAAAGCCGCAAAGGAACGCGCACTTGCAAGAGAGAGCCGCATCGTCGATGTATTCCCCTCCCGCCCGGAGGAAATCACCGTTCTGAAATCCGCTCTGGATGCCGACAAAAAGGACGGCTTTGCCGCGTACCTGCTCGGCTGTATCAAGTACAACGCACAGCAGTATGAGGAAGCGGCGGCACTTTGGGAGCAGGCGGTGAAGCAGATGCCCGATTTCTATATCCCGTACCGCAATCTGGCACTGGCATATTTCAATCATCTCGGCCGTCCCGCAGAGGCACTGCCGCTGATGCGCCATGCGGTGGAACTGCATCCGGGCGATGCGACCCTGCTTTCCGAGACAGCGACCGTCATGCAGGCACTCGGCTCGTCGGGAGATGACAACGCGGTGTTCCTTGAGAAATATCAGCCCGAAACCAGAACCGACCAGATGCAGCTGACGATCGCCCGCGCGTACAATGCCGCCGGTCTTTACGACAAGGCGGAGGCGGCGATGCGCAGTCATACATTCTCGCCCGGCGAGGGTGCGGAGGTTGCAACGGCGGAGCCGTATATGTATGCGTGCTTCTCTCGCGGCAGAATTGCCATGAAAGAGGGCAGGTACGAAGATGCGCTTGCCGATTTCCGCGCATCGCAGACAATGCCCGAGAATCTCAACGTCGGTTTTTGGAACGACAGCGTCATGATGCCGTACCGCTATTATGAGGCGGCGGCACTGAAAGCGCTCGGAAAGACCGGGGAAGCGGATGAGATCGTCAAAAAGCTTGCCGCAATGAAGGACGTCGGTATGTGGAACATGGGCGGCGAGTTCGTCTATTACTACGCGATGGCCGTGCGGCTCGGCGGCGAGGAAATGCGTGCGCAGAAGATCATGCGCGATGCAATCCTCCGCTGGGAAGAGGAGCTGTCCGGCGGCTGTACCTACCACCGCTCCATCGGCGGACTTTATAACTGCTTCGTCGGCGACGGAACGAAGAACCGTCTCGCAGCCCTCAACGGAATGCTCGGCTACGGATGTCTGTTCAACGGCGACACGGCAGGTGCGAAGAACCGGTTCGAGACCGCCATGGCACTTGCACCGTCGGCAAAAATCGGGTTTGAACTGGAGCTTCTGAAATAAGAATTGGGATTTTTTGAGAAAAGAGGATGCCGGGGGGTGTCCTCTTTTTTTGTGTAATGTTGAAATCTGACGGAATGAAAAGTAATAATATAACGGGTTGAAAAATGAAAATCCGACGGGGTGAAATGCGAAGATCCGCCCCAATGAAAAACGGACCGCGATGAACAGTCCGTTTACAATTATGAATATGAAGAATCAGAACAACCCGGTTTTGGCTGCAGCAAAAACAGTTTTACTTTAGAATAAACCTGTGATCTTCCCATCCTCCGTCACATCAATCGCCTCCGCCGCGGGAACGCGCGGCAGACCGGGCATGGTCATGATGTCGCCGGTGAGAACGACCACGAATCCGGCACCTGCGGACACGCGGACATTCTTGATGGTCACGGTGAAGCCGTCGGGTGCGCCGAGCTTCGTCGGGTCATCGGAGAACGAATACTGCGTTTTTGCCATGCAGATGGGGAGCTTGTCGTAGCCGAGCGCGGTGAGCGTGTCGATCTGCTTCTTCGCAGAGGGGAGAATGGAGATGCCGTTGCCGCCGTAGATTTTCTTTACGATCGTTTCGATCTTTTCGGGGATGGAGAGGGATGTGTCGTAGCTGTACGCAAAATTGTTTTCTTCTTCGCACAGACGGACGACCTCCTCTGCAAGCGCACGTCCGCCCTCACCGCCCTCTGCCCAGACGGTGGACAGCACGGTGTTGACACCGAGTTCGCGGCATTTTTCCATAACGCACGCGATCTCCGCATCGGTGTCGGTCGGGAAACGGTTGAGCGCGACCACGCACGGCAGACCGTAGACGTTCTTCATGTTGGAAACGTGGCGGAGCAGATTCGGAAGTCCTTTTTCGAGTGCGCCGAGGTCTTCCGTACCGAGGGATTTCTTGTCAAGACCGCCGTGCATTTTCAGCGCGCGGACGGTTGCGACCACAACGACCGCAGACGGGGTAAAGCCTGCCATACGGCACTTGATGTCAAGGAATTTCTCTGCACCGAGGTCGGCACCGAATCCGGCTTCCGTGATAGCGTAATCGCCCAGCGACATCGCCATTTTCGTTGCGATGACGGAGTTGCATCCGTGTGCGATGTTGGCAAACGGGCCGCCGTGGACGATGGCGGGTGTTCCCTCCAGTGTCTGCACGAGGTTCGGCTTGATGGCATCCTTGAGCAGAGCGGTCATCGCGCCGACGGCTTTCAGATCGCCCGCTGTGACCGGCTTGTCATCATAGGTGTACGCAACGACCATGCGGGATAAGCGTTCTTTCAGGTCGGAAATGGACGTGGACAGGCAGAAGACCGCCATGATCTCGGATGCGACGGTGATGTCGAAGCCGTCCTCACGGGGCGTGCCGTTGACCTTGCCGCCCAGACCGTCCACAACATTGCGCAGCTGACGGTCGTTCATATCGACACAGCGCTTCCAGGTGATCTTGCGGACGTCGATGCCGAGCGCGTTGCCCTGCTGGATGTGGTTGTCGAGCATCGCCGCGAGCAGGTTGTTCGCCGCGCCGATAGCGTGGAAGTCGCCGGTGAAGTGCAGGTTGATGTCCTCCATCGGAACGACCTGCGCCCAGCCGCCGCCAGCCGCGCCGCCCTTGACACCGAAGACCGGGCCGAGCGACGGTTCGCGGAGCGCAACGACGGTCTTTTTGCCGATCTTGCGCAGACCGTCGGCAAGACCGATGGTCGTTGTCGTTTTGCCCTCCCCCGCCGGGGTGGGGGTGATGGCGGTGACAAGCACGAGCTTGCCGGGGGTTTTGTCGTTTTCCAAAAGCGACAGCGGCAGCTTTGCCTTGTATTTTCCGTAAAGCTCCAGGTCATCCGTGGGGATGCCCGCGTTTGCGGCGATCTCCGTGATCGGCCGCATTTCTACGGATTGTGCGATTTCAATATCTGTCATCATAATGGCGTTTCTCCTCAAATCTTAAAATACTTCGCCGCCGCGCGGAACATACCGAGGTCGTAGTTGCCCTCGACGTTCTTGTATAGACCCGCGCCGATGCGTTCGGAGTGTCCCATTTTGCCGAAGACTCTGCCGTCGGGAGAGGTGATACCCTCGATCGCGCACGCGGAGTTGTTCGGGTTGAAGTGAACGTCTGCCGTCGGAATGCCGGCGAGATCCACGTACTGGGTCGCGATCTGACCGTTTGCGGCAAGCGATGCAATGCATTCGTCGGACGCAAGGAATCTGCCCTCACCGTGGGAGATCGGGACGGAGATAATGTCGCCGACCTCACGCTCTGCAAGCCACGGGGACTTGTTCGATGCGATTCTTGTGCGGACGATGCGGGACTGGTGGCGGCCGATGGTGTTGAACGTCAGGGTCGGGCAGGTGTCGTCGGTGTCGATGATCTT
>JAFUPC010000084.1 GCA_017481495.1 Clostridia bacterium | reverse complement strand
GTCTGAAAATAAATTTTCAGACGGGTTTTGTGGCTTTCTTTGCACTTCGTGCAAAGATTTTGCTGCGCAAAACCACCCACAACTCCCGAATTTCGGAACGAAATTCTAGAAAGGAAACTTTCGCACAGCGAAAGTTATGATCATAACCATGAAAAATATCGGTATCGACCTTGGCACCGCGAACACCCGCATTTTTCTGCGCGGAAAAGGCGTGACCCTGCGCGAACCGTCCGCGGTCGCGGTCTCGGATGCAAACGAAGAAGTGCTGGCGGTCGGACTGGATGCCCAGCGCATGGCGGGAAAGACCCCGGACGGCGTGTCCGTGCGCAGACCGGTCAAGTCCGGTGTCATCGCGCAGTTTGATGCGGCGGTGGCGATGGTGGACGTTTTTATGCAGAAAACGGTCGGCAGTCTGTCGGCAAATCACCCGCGCGTGATGGTCTGCGTGCCGTATTCCATCAACGACGTGGAACGGCGCGCGGTCGAAGAAGTCATTCTTGAAGCGGGCGCGAAAAGCGTGGCACTCATCGAATCGTCCTTGGTTTCCGCCATCGGTGCGGGACTGCGCGTGACCCATCCGCACGGTTCGATGATCGTTGACATCGGCGGCGGCACGACGGAAATCGCTGTCATGAGTCTCGGTGCGATCGTCGTTGCGAAATCCGTGCGTGTCGCGGGCGATACGCTGGACGACGCCATCTGCGATTATGTCCGCAGGAAATACAACATCATGATGAGCGACACAACGGCGGAATACGTCAAGCGGAGCATCGGCAGTATCGAATCGAAGATCGCCGGTGCCGCCCCCGCCCACAAGGACATGGAAATCCGCGGCCGCAACATCATCACGGGTCTGCCCGTTGCCATCCGTCTGACGAACGAAGACATGGCGGAAGCGATGGCGGAACCGGTCGCGCAGATCGTGGACGGCATCCGCACGACATTGGAACAGACCCCGCCGGAGCTTGCGGCGGATCTTCTGGAAGACGGCATCGTCCTCTCCGGCGGCGGTGCCCTGCTCGGCGGTCTGCCCGCGCTCATCTCCAAGGTCACGCATCTCAAGGTCACGATTGCAAAGAATCCCACCGACTGCTCGGTGCTGGGATTGGGCAGACTGCTTGAATATACCGGGGATGTGGACAGAATCATCCGCTTCCGGACGAAATGAGGAACTGCGATTATGCTTACGAACCAACAAATAAAAGCCACCCTTACCCGCATCGGACTGACCGATGTGACGGACATCACACCAACCCCGGAACTGCTTGCAAAGATCCAATACGCCTTCTGCACGACCGTGCCGTATGAAAATATCGACATTCTGCGCGGGATCCCGCTGTCGCTTGACGAAGACCGACTGTACGACAAGATCGTCACCCGGCACCGCGGCGGATACTGCTTTGAGATCAACGGCTTTCTCGGAATGCTTCTGCGTTCCCTCGGATATGACGTCACCGACTACATGGCGCGGTATCTGCGCGGGGAGACGGAAATTCCGATGCGCCGCCACCGCGTGCTCGGCGTGACCGCCTGCGACGGAACACGTTGGATTTGCGACGCCGGAATCGGACAGTCTGCGTTCCGGTATCCGCTGCCTTTCCGGGCGGGTGCGGTCTCGGAGCAGTGCGGGGAAACGTACAAAGTGGAAACAGACGACTTCTTCGGCTGGGTCATCTCCGACTGGCACAAAGGACAGTGGCGGCGGTTCTACGGCTTTACCGAGGAGCCGCAATTGAACATCGACTACATCATGCCGTCGTTCTGGTGCGAAAAGCATCCGGATTCGCCGTTTACCTCGTCCTATATGCTGTCGATCAAAACGGCAACGGGCAGAAAAACGCTGGACGGCAACGTATTCCGCATCTTTGACGGCGATGCGGTCACGGAAAAATGTCTGTCCGACACAGAGATTCCCACAGTCCTGCGGGATGTGTTCGGCATCAAAGAAGCATGAACGAAACGGCCAATACCAAGCGCAATTACCTGTATAACGTCATCTGCGAACTGGTGACGACCCTGATTCCGCTCATCACAACGCCCTACATCACGCGCGTACTCGGCCGCGGTGGGATGGGGTCGTATCAGTATGTGCAGACGATCGCAAGCTATTTCGTTCTGTTTGCCAACTGCGGAGTCAAAGCCTACGGCAACCGCTGTATCGCGCAGGCAAAGGACGACCCCGACCGGCGGAACCGCGTGTTTTCGGGCATCTTTTATCAACAGGTGATCCTCTCGCTTCTCGTCGGGAGCATTTACGCCGTTACGGCGTTTTCCGCGGGGGAGGAATACCGCGTGCTGTTCGCCGTGTTCGGCATCAATATGGTCTCGGCACTGATGGAGGTCTCATGGCTGTACTACGGCATGGAACGCTTCCGTCCGGTCGCCGTGTGTACCATCGGCGCAAAGGTTGCCGTTGCCGCGGGGATTTTTCTTCTGGTGCGCGATGAAAAAGACCTTTGGATCTACGCACTGCTCTGCTCCCTTGGGGTCATTGCGGTACAGCTGTATCTTTGGTGCGGGGTAAAACGGTTCGTTCGCTTCGTGCGTGTGCCGGTAAACGAAATCCGCACGCATTTTCTGCCGTGTCTCGCCCTGCTCATCCCGATGATCGCGCCGACCTTGTTCCGCTCGATGGATAAATTGATGCTGGAAACGATGACGGGCGCGGATGCGGTCGGACTGTACGGGGCGGCGGAACAGCTGCAAACGTGTATGCTCGGCTTCATCACGGGACTGGGAACGGTCATGCTGCCGCGTGTTTCCAACCTGCTCGCGCAGGGAAAAGAAGCCGATGCGCAGAAATACATCGGCACGTCGATGCAGTTTTCCGTGTGCATCGGGTCGGCGTTCGCGTTCGGCATTGCGGCGGTGGCGGATGTTTTTGTGCCGTATTATTATGGGGATGCGTTTTCCGAAGCGGGCATCCTGACGCTGGTGCTGTCGCCGACGATTCTCATGATCGCCTGGGCGGACGTCATCCGGGCGCAGTATATCATCCCGCACAAGCGCGACCGCATTTTCGTCATCTCCGTTCTGTGCGGCGCGATTCTGAATCTCGTTCTGAACGCAACTCTGATCCCCCTGTTTTCGTCCGTGCACGCGACCCTTGGTCTTTCGCGGGATGCCGCCGGAACCCTCGGCGCGCTCCCCGGCACGCTCTGCGCGGAATTTGCCGTGATTCTGGTGCAGTATTTCTGTCTGAAGAAAGAGCTTCCCTATCGGGACTATGTGCGCACCTGCGCGGTCTTCCCGCTTGCGGGATGTGTGATGTTCGCCGCTGTGCAGGGAGTGAAAGTACTTTTGACAGCGCTTGGGGTCTCGTCTCCGCTGGTGATATTGGCGGCGGAAGTCGCCTTTGGCGGCGGGGTGTATCTGGGGATTGTGGGCGTGTGGTATTGGAGAAGGAAGAAGAGAAGAGAGAAGAGGGAAGATCCCACTCCCCACATATGAATACGATGAAAATTTTTCCCGAAATCCCTTGACATCTTCTCCGTTTTGATATATAATAATTGTATATAACGCAAAAAATCACCGACTCCTGTGAAGCAGGGACTCCTGTGAAGCAGAGACTGAAAGGAACATAAACAACTATGGCAGGCGAAAAGAAACTCGTGGAACAGATCACGTCGATGGACGAAGATTTTGTTCAATGGTACACCGACATTGTAAAAAAAGCGGATCTGATTGACTATTCCAGCGTAAAGGGCTGTATGATCATCCGCCCTTACGGATATGCGATCTGGGAAAATATCCAGAAAATTCTTGACAAGAAGTTCAAGGAGCTGGGCACGGAAAACGTCTATATGCCGATGTTCATTCCGGAATCGCTTCTGAACAAGGAAAAGGATCACGTCGAAGGCTTTGCACCCGAGGGTGCGTGGGTCACGCACGGCGGCAGCGAACCGCTGGCGGAACGTCTCATCGTCCGTCCGACCTCCGAAACGCTGTTCTGCGAGCATTACGCGAACATCGTCCGTTCCTGGCGTGACCTGCCGAAGGTCTACAACCAGTGGTGCTCCGTTGTCAGATGGGAAAAGAATACCCGCCCGTTTCTGCGCACCAGAGAATTCCTCTGGCAGGAAGGCCACACCATCCACGCGACCGCAGAGGAAGCGGAAGCAAAGACGCTGGAAATGCTCGGTGTCTACGCCGATTTCTATGAGAAATCCCTTGCCATCCCGGTCGTCCGCGGCAGAAAGACCGAAAAGGAAAAGTTCGCCGGTGCGCTGGCGACCTACACCGTCGAAGCCATGATGCACGACGGCAAGGCACTGCAGGGCGCAACGTCCCACAACTTCGGCGACGGCTTTGCACACGCATTCGACATCAAGTATCTGGATAAGGATAACCAGCTCAAATACGGTCATCAGACCTCCTGGGGCATCACGACCCGCACCATCGGCGCGCTCATCATGGCGCACGGTGACAACAACGGTCTCGTTCTCCCGCCGGCGGTCGCGCCCATTCAGGTCATCGTCGTTCCCGTGCAGCAGCACAAGGAGGGCGTTCTTGACAAGGCGTATGAGGTGACGAACAAGATCGGTTCGTTCGTCCGTGCAAAGATCGACGACTCCGACAACACGCCCGGCTGGAAGTTCGCGCAGTACGAAATGAAGGGCGTTCCGCTCCGTCTGGAGCTTGGCCCCAAGGACATCGCCAACAACCAGTGCGTGCTTGTCCGCCGTGACAACCGGCAGAAGTATTTCGTCTCCCTGGACGAGCTGGAGACCGAGATCCCGAAGATCCTCGCCGAGCTGAACGATGCACTCTACAACGCAGCACTCGAACGCCGTGCGGCAATGACCTACACTGTCGAGTCGCTGGATGCGCTCATCGAAACCGCAAAGACGAAGCCCGGCTTCATCCGTGCAATGTGGTGCGGCGATGAGGAATGCGAAAACAAGCTGAAAGAAGTCGCGGAAGTGACCTCCCGCTGTATGCCGTTCGGAGAAGAAGGCTTCGGCGAGAAGTGTGTCTGCTGCGGCAAGCCGGCAAAGCATCTCGTTTACTGGGGCAAGGCATATTAATTTTCTGACATAAGGTTCCCGCGGCGGCAGATGGCCTGTCGCGGGAATTTGGTTTTTCCGAAGAAAATTTGCCGCCGTATCTGAATAAACGGATGACGATACCCTGCACACGGGAACGGGAAATCGTCTGAATTGCATTCAAATCTTCATTTTTGCCGTCAGAAATGGTAAGTATACTTTCAATATTTCCCGTCAAAAATGAAACTAACATATTTAGAATTGAGATCAATTATGGAAAACTCCATCCGGAGCATCATGGAATACCTCTGTGACACGCTCACCTGTGACATGCTCACCTTTGAAAAAATCACATATTCCAAATGCCGCGACAGCGCGGTCGTGCGTTCCGTTGTGACTCCGTTTGCAAAACGCGGGGAGGCGTATGTGCAGATCGAGACCTTTCTCTCTGACGGCAAGGCACTGCACCGGAACATTCCCGCACGGGAGGCGGCAGAGGTGCTGTGCGAATACGCGGAGCGGCTTTACAAGCAGACGAACGTGAAGACCCCCGACGGCGACTGCGAGATCCGGTTTTCCAAAAAGGAAAAATGCGACATCCGCAACGGGATCCGGGTGCCCGAAACGGAAGAACGCGGCGCAAGAGTGGCACGGGTGCAGAAGCTGCCCGCATCGCACGACCGCAAAAAACGGTATCTCTTAGAAAACGCGGACGGCACGCTCCCCGCATTTCTCTACCATCTCGGCATCACCGACGAGGGCGGGCGGATCCTTGACAAAAAGCGGCCGAAATACCGGCAGATCAACCGGTTTCTGGAGCTTGTTGACGACATTTACGGACTTCTGCCCGAAAACGGAACACTTGTCATATACGATCTGTGCTGTGGGAAAAGCTATCTCACCTTTGCCGTGTACCATTATTTTACGCAGATCAAAGGACGCACGGTCAAAATGCACGGGGTGGACTTGAAGCCCGACGTCATCGCGTACTGCAGCGAAACCGCCGCCGCGCTCGGCATGGAAAACCTGTCGTTTTCCTGCGGGGACATCAACGCCTACACGCCGCCTGCGGGCGAGGTGCCGCATCTGGTGCTGTCCCTGCACGCCTGCGACATTGCAACGGACATCGTTCTCACAAACGCCGTGCGCTTCGGGGCAAAGGTGGTGCTCTCCACGCCCTGCTGTCATCATGAGGTGTTCCACAATATCCGCTCGGAGGAGCTGTCCTTTGTCACGCGGCACTCGATGCTCGGACAGAAGCTGTCCGATGCGGTCACGGATGCCCTGCGCTGTCTGTGGCTGGAAATGCAGAACTACGACGTGCAGACAATGGAACTCATCGACCCCGAGGAAACGCCGAAAAACATGATGATCCGCGCGATAAAGCGGGCAAAACCGCGCACGGAAGAAGACTTTCTCCGGCGCAAAGCGCAGTACGACGCGGCGTGTACCCTCATCGGCTTCGTGCCGTATCTTGGCAGAAACAGCTTTGAACCAAGCGGCTTTGACCGAAACGGCTTTCTCCGGGACGGAAATCAGAATCAAAACGATCCGGACACAAACGGAAAGGAATAAACGATCATGACGGAAATCATTCTCTGTAAATACGGCGAGATCGTGCTGAAAGGCGCGAACCGCAAATTTTTTGAATCCATGCTGGTGCGTGAGGTAAAGAGAAGAATGTACCTCTACGGCCCGGCCGACGTGCGCGCGGCACAGTCCACGATCACCGTTGACCCGCTGGACGACTCGTTTGACATGGAGGGCGCTTACGACGAAGTGAAAAAAATCTTCGGTCTGGTTGGCGTCAGCCGGGCATTGAAGGTCGAAAAGTCGATGGAGGCGATCACAGCGGGTCTGCGGGCGTGGATCCCCGGGCATCTTGCGGGACTGAAAACGTTCAAAGTCGAAGCCAAGCGTTCCGACAAAGCGTTCCCGCTCAATTCCCCGCAGATCTGCGACGAATGCGGCGGGGTGATTTTGTCAACGCTTCCGCACATCAGGGTCGATGTCCACAACCCGGACGTCGTCGTCCGTGTCGAAATCCGCGACACCGCGGCGTATATCCACGCCGGACAGGACAAGGGTGCCGGCGGTATGCCGGTCGGTTCCGCGGGACGGGCACTGCTTCTTTTGTCGGGCGGCATCGACTCTCCCGTTGCGGGTCATATGATGGCAAAGCGCGGCGTGAAGATCGAAGCTCTGCACTTTGAATCGTTCCCCTACACCTCAGAGCGGGCAAGAGAAAAGGTCGTCGACCTTGCAAAGAAGATGTCGCTCTATTGCGGGGAAATTCATATGCACGTCATCTCCGTGACGAAAATCCAGGAAGCCATCAATGAGCACTGCGAGGAGGATTATTTCACCCTGCTTCTGCGCCGGTTCATGATGCGCCTTGCCAATATGACCGCCGAAAAATACGGCTGCGGCGCACTCGTCACCGGCGAAAGTCTCGGTCAGGTCGCAAGCCAGACGATGGAAGCGCTGAACGTCACGAACGTCATCGCCGACCGCCCCGTCTTCCGCCCGTGTATCGGTATGGATAAGGAAGAAATCATCGAAATCTCCCGCAGAATCGACACCTTCGACATCTCCATCGAGCCGTTTGAGGACTGCTGTACCGTCTTCACCCCCCGCCACCCCAGAACCAAGCCGGTTCTCTGGAAAGTGGAACGGGAAGAAAACAAGCTGGACGTCGATACGCTGGTCAAGGAAGCGTTTGAATCGCTGTATACCATTAAGATTACAAGAGGAGAAGCAGAGACGACGGGGGAGTGAGGGGAAGGTTTTTCGTTCGCATTCTCGCAAAAGCATCGCAATCGTCTTTCTCACTGCCCCAAGCAACAATTACAATAAATCACTTTTCGCTCGTTGGGCGAAAAGTTTGAATCTTGTCAATATAAATGGACAAATTAAAGAGTTAATTTTTGAAAACATTCATTAGGAGTAAGGTATCCAATACCGGAATGAAGCCGATCAGAGTTGTAGTAAAGTTCAAAGTATTGAACCAAAGC
>JAFUPC010000083.1 GCA_017481495.1 Clostridia bacterium | reverse complement strand
GGTCATGTATTTGTCAAGTCTCATCGGGAATACCTCAAAATAATTTGTTTAAGACCGTCAGCCAGTATACTGCAAGGAACAGAAGTCCGGCGGCACCGCCGACACACATTCCAAGCAGAAACGGCACCCGGTTTCTGTGCTTCTGCATGAAATCACCTCATGCCAAGTGTATCCATCTCCGGGCAGAATGATACACAGATACTAATATTTTACCACAAAAAAAGCGAATTGTAAACCGGAAAACGCAAAATATATATCTGCGGTTTCAAAAAATTTACGAAAAGTTGAAAAAGGAGAGCAAAAACATGAAACCCTACGAAGAATCTCGGCAATTTTCCGATCGTACAGCGACCGTTACCGATGAAGAGCGCGCGCGCACCCTTGCGGAAAATATCCCATATCACCTGACATCCGGGAGCGGAATATATCCGCCTGTTTCGCCACACATGACGATGGGACTGCCGTTTTCCGACCCGCTCTGGTTTCCGGGATACACGTTTCCACGGAACGATGTTCCCACAAATAATATTCCCGGAAATGAGGGAATCCCATACGTCGATTTCCGCGCATCGACCGGTATTCCCGCCGACAACGGTTCTTTGGGTGCTGAAAATGTAAACAATCTTTTATAATAAGGAAAAAAATCTGTGCCGGCATTGCAAATTGAAGAAAAATATGGTATACTATTATGGATAACCGGATTTCTGACCTCTTTTGGAAGATAACATCCGGAAAACCGACCGGGAGGAATACCATATGGCAAAGCGCTGGGATGCGGGCGGCAGACTGCGGGGAATGCAGCTGTCGGAGAAGATCCGCATCACCGATACCAACTTATCGCGTCTGGACGAAGCGGCGGCATCCCTGTCGGAAAAACGGGAAGCCTTGCTTTGCGAAAAGGTGCGCGCGTTCGTTTCGGACATTTCCAACGAATATCCGGAGGACGTCTGCGAACAGCTCATCCGGGACGAGCATTTTCCGGAACGCTTCTCTGAAATGACAGAGCGGCAGATCACCGTCCCCGAGGATATGCTGTCGTCGGCAGAGATCGCATCTGCCCTGCGTACCATGCAGCACACGGAGCGCGTTTCTCTCTGTCAGCGGCTGGCGCACATCAACGACCGCATTTATAAAATCGCGGCATCCAGAAACGCAAATTCGTGGGAGCGGGATTACCGTTCCGATGAAAATGAACCGTATGGCGGCGCGTGGATCGCGGCGATCACGGATCTGGTCAAGGAAGAGGATCACATCGAGGACGACACCGCACCGGATCTGGATGTCCGCGCACCGCGCCCGGTCGGAGATCGCGTGGCATATCTGCGCAATACCTATACTGACCGCGCCTATTCGCGCTTCCAGACGGTACTGCATCATACGACGGCGGCGTACTATTCCGATTTCCCCGGCGTGTGTGAGGCGCTGTACTACGACCGCGCTTCTGCCTGCATTCTCCCAATGGAAAATTCCGTGGACGGCAAGCTTCTGCGCTTCTACTCGCTTTTAATGAAGTATGACCTGCGCATCGCCTGCACCTGTTCCGTCACCACTGAGGACACCGATGTCACGACCCGTTACGCGCTTCTGCGCAAGAATGTCTGCGTGCCGCGCCCGGCGGAGTGCGAAGACTGGGAGGGACTGTATCTGGAATTCCGCGCCGTTCTGCGGGACGAGCATCCGCTCTCCGAGCTGCTCTGCGCCGCGGCACAGTATCATCTGACCTTGGTGCGCGTGGATACCATTCCGATGGACTACGACGACGGCGAGCGTACATACGATCTCATCTTCCGCGCACAAAATACGGAGGACCTCGATTCTCCCGCGGAAAACGGCGACATCGCGGCGATGCTGACGTATCTGTATCTCTGCGTGCCGCAGTTCACGCTGTTCGGGGTGTATTTAGCGGTATGATCATTCTTGGAATCGACCCCGGCATTGCCATTGTCGGCTGGGGTGTCATCGAATATAATCAGAATAAATTCAGAACGATCGCCTACGGTGCGATCACGACCGAAGCGGGGCTTGACGTGGAAGTACGGCTGGAAACCGTTTACCGTGAGCTGTGCGAGATCATTGATTTTTACAAGCCGGACGAGATGGCGGTGGAGGAGCTGTTCTTCAACACGAACATCACAACGGGCATCGCGGTCGCGGAAGCGCGCGGGGTCATATTGCTTGCCGGCATCCAAAAGGGACTGCGCATTGCGGAATACACACCGCTTCAGGTCAAGTCCGCTATTGTCGGCTACGGCCGCGCCGAAAAAAAGCAGGTCATGACGATGGTCGCATCGCTTCTGCGCCTGAAAAACGTCCCGAAGCCCGACGATACCGCTGATGCACTTGCCATCGCCGTCTGCCACGCACATTCGGGATGCTCCAAGCTGGCGTCGTTCTACAATCAGAAAAAGACACGACTGACATAAGACAACAACACAAAAGGAACTTTCACCATGTTCTATTCCATCACCGGTACGCTTGTTACCACCGAGATCAACGCGGCGATCGTTGACAACAACGGCATCGCGTTCTATATGACGGTCTCCGCAAAGACCCACGCGAAGCTGTCGCCGAAGCGTGGAGAAAAGATCACGCTTTTTACCTATCTGAACGTAAGGGAAGACGGCCTTGACTTATTCGGCTTTTACACGCAGGAAGAACTCAACACGTTCAAACTTCTCATCACCATCTCCGGGGTCGGGCCGAAGGCGGCTTTGAGCATTCTTTCCCAGATGACACCGGAACAGTTTGCCGTTGCGGTCGGCACCGGAGACACCAAAGCGATTGCAAAGGCAAAGGGACTGGGCGCAAAGACCGCCGCGCGCATCATTCTGGAACTGAAAGACAAACTGGCAAAGCAGCTCGCCGAGGACGATTCTCCCGCAGATTCCGCAGCGGAGCTTCTGCCGGGCCGCGACAATTTGAGCGAAGCGATGAACGCGCTTCTGGTGCTCGGCTACACCCGTGCCGAGGCGACCGCGGTTCTGAAAACGGTCGATACGACTCTGCCGCTGGAGGACATGATCACGGCGGCACTCAAAAAACTGATGAAATAATTCCGAAACAGGAGAAACTGCATCTTGAAGAATTTATACGATCCGAGAGAAAACAGCCTTGATATGGATGACGGCGAGGAATTTGATTACGAAAGCCGCATCGTTGACCGCACCCCCAGGGAAGAGGACAGCGAGATCGACGTCGGTCTCCGTCCGAAAACGCTGTCGGAATACATCGGTCAAGAAAAAGCAAAGGAAAACCTGAAAATCTATATTGATGCGGCAAAAGGGCGCGGAGAAGCGCTCGACCACGTTCTGCTGTACGGCCCGCCCGGGCTTGGCAAAACAACCCTGTCCGCCATCATTGCAAACGAACTCGGCGTCAACATCCGCGTGACCTCCGGCCCCGCCATTGAAAAGCCGGGCGACCTTGCGGCACTGCTCACCAATCTCGGAGAGGGCGATGTGCTGTTTATCGACGAGATTCACCGTCTGCCGCGGCAGGTCGAGGAAATCCTCTATCCAGCGATGGAGGACTACGCGCTTGACATCATCATCGGCAAAGGCCCGGCGGCGCGTTCCATCCGTCTGCCGCTGGCAAAATTCACGCTCATCGGTGCAACGACCCGCGCGGGACAATTGACACAGCCTCTGCGCGACCGCTTCGGTGTGGTATTGAAGCTGGAACTGTACACGCCAGAGGAGCTGACGACGCTCGTTCAGCGTTCCGCCCGCATTCTGGATGTCGGCATTGACGAAACAGGCGCAAGAGAAATTGCATCCCGTTCCCGCGGAACGCCGCGCATTGCGAACCGGCTTCTCAAACGGGTCCGCGACTTCGCACAGGTCAAGGGCGACGGCATCGTGACGCGGGAAATTGCCGATTTTGCGCTCCGTGCACAGGAGATCGACGCACTGGGTCTTGACAACACCGACCGTCGGATGATGGAGACCATCATCAAGTTCTACGACGGCGGGCCTGTGGGGCTGGAAACGCTGGCGGCGACCGTCGGCGAGGAAGCGGTCACATTGGAGGACGTTTACGAGCCGTATCTTATGCAGATCGGTTTTCTGAACCGCACGCCGCGCGGACGTACCGTGACACGGCTTGCATACGAGCATCTCGGACTACCGCCGAAAAACGTCGCCGCACGCGGCGGAAGTGAAAACGCAAATCCGCAGATGTCGCTTTTTGACAACAACGAAGAATAATTAAGGAAAGAATCATCTATGAGAGCAGCAAACAACTGGAACGAATACGAGCTTCTCGATACCTCCGACGGGATGCGCCTGGAACGCTGGGGGAAGTACACCCTTGTCCGTCCCGACCCGCAGGTCATCTGGAAGAATCAGAAGCGGCATCCCCTCTGGAACAAAGCCGATGCGACCTATCACAGAAGCTCCGGCGGCGGCGGTTCGTGGGACATCTGCCGTCTGCCCGCGGAGTGGACACTTGCTTATGAAGAACTGGGACTGCAATTCAAGATCAAGCCGATGGGCTTCAAGCATACCGGACTGTTCCCGGAGCAGGCGGTCAACTGGGACTGGTTTTCGGGTCTCATCAAGGCGGAAACAGCGGCAGGGCGCGAGGTGCGCGTTCTGAATCTGTTTGCCTACACCGGCGGTGCTACTGTCGCGGCGGCAAAGGCGGGCGCATCTGTCGTTCATGTCGATGCGGCAAAGGGCATGGTCGCGCAGGCAAAGGAAAACGCCGCACTGTCCGGGCTTTCCGATGCCCCCATCCGCTACATCGTTGACGACTGCAAAAAATTTCTGGAACGGGAAATCCGCCGCGGGAACAAATACGACGCCATCATCATGGATCCGCCGTCCTACGGCCGCGGGCCGAACGGAGAGGTCTGGAAGCTGGAGGATTCCGTCGGAGAATTTGTGGAGCTGGGAACGAAGGTGCTGTCCGATGACCCCTTGTTCGTCCTCATCAATTCCTACACGACGGGACTGTCGCCGTCCGCGATGGCGTATATTCTGCATCTTTCCATGCAGCGATGGAATGGGAACGGTACGATTTTTGCCGATGAGATCGGGATTCCGGTCACACAGACCGGCGCGATTCTGCCGTGCGGGTCGTCGGCATATTGGATGAGAAAATAATCAGATCGAAACACAACGGAAACTATGAGTAATTATATTATTGAAGCGGAAAATCTCTGCTTCTCCTACAAAAGCGAGGACGGAACGGCTCTGCCAGTTATCAAAAACCTGACATTCGGTATTGAAGCGGGTTCGTTCGTCGCCATTCTCGGACACAACGGCTCCGGAAAATCGACCCTTGCAAAGCTGTGCAACATGATCCTGACGCCCGACAGCGGTAAACTGCGGGTCGGCGGTGTGGACGTTACCGATGAGAACCTCACCGAGGACGACATCTACAACCTCCGCCGCAAGATCGGCATGGTCTTCCAGAACCCCGACAACCAGCTTGTCGCAACCATCGTGGAAGAAGACATTGCGTTCGGCCCGGAAAATCTCGGCATTGCGCCCGGGGAGATCCGCCGCCGCGTGGACGATGCTTTGCGGGCAGTCAACATGACGGAATTTGCGCGCCATTCGCCCTCTCAGCTGTCGGGCGGTCAAAAACAGCGCATTGCCATTGCGGGCATCATCGCCATGTTGCCGGACTGCATCATTTTTGACGAATCCACGGCAATGCTCGACCCCATCGGCCGTGCGGAGGTCATGGAGACCATTGAACGGCTGAACCGCGAAAAGGGTATCACCGTTCTGCTCATCACGCATTACATGGACGAAGCGCTCCGCGCTGACCGCGTGATGGTCATGAATCGAGGCGAGCTGTTTCTCGACGATACACCGCGCCGAGTCTTCTCGCAGGTCGATAAACTGAAAAGTGTCGGTCTTGACGTTCCGCAGGTGACCGATCTTGTCAACCGTCTGCGCACGGAAGCGGGCTTTGCGATCCCGGCGGACATTCTGCATTCGGCGGAAGCGGTGGAAATTCTGGCAAAGCTGTATCACGAAATAGGAGGGAAGCATTGATGGAAGAAGCAAAAAAAGCGGCATCCATTGCGCTTCGGGACGTGACCTATCGGTATTCCATCGGAACGCCGTTTGAAAAAGCGGCATTAGAAAACGTTTCCCTGGAATTTGAGGGCGGCATCATCACAGGCCTTATGGGACACACCGGGTCCGGCAAATCGACGATCGCACAGCTCTTAAACGGTCTATTGAAACCCACCGAGGGACAGGTTCTGCTCGACGGACGTGACATCTGGGAAGACCCGAAAAAGATCAGCGCGGTGCGGTTCCGGGTGGGACTGGTGTTCCAATATCCGGAATATCAGCTCTTTGAGGAGACCGTTCTGCGTGACATTGCCTACGGCCCCGGCAATATGGGACTGTCTCAGGAGGAGATCAACCGGCGCGTAGCGGATGCGGCGCGCTTTGCCGGTGTCACGCCGGATCTGTTTGAGAAATCCCCGTTTGAGCTGTCGGGCGGACAGAAACGGCGGGTTGCCATTGCCGGTGTCATGGCGATGGATCCGGAAATTCTTGTGCTCGACGAACCGGCGGCGGGACTTGACCCGCGCGGACGGAAAGAGATTCTCGGCGGCATCCGCGCCTACCAGCGGGAAAAGAAAAACACCATCATCATCATCAGCCACTCGATGGAGGACATGGCGGTCTACGCCGACAAGCTGATGGTGCTCGACCACGGACACGTCAGCCGCTACGGTACCGCGCATGACATCTTCTGCCATGCGGAGGAATTGAAACAGGTAGGTCTTTCCCGTCCGCAGATCACGAAATTCATCATGGAACTGCAGAAAGCGGGTATTCCGGTTGAGAGCGGCATTTATACTGTTGACTCGGCTTACAGAGAAGTTCTGCGTATTTTCAAAGAAAAGGAGCGTGGATAAACAATGCTCAAGGACATCACGCTCGGACAGTATTTTCCGGGTAATTCGATTCTGCACAAGCTCGATCCCCGGATGAAAATCTTCCTTATAATTATATACATCGTCACCATCTTTGCGGCGAACAATCCCGTCAGCTTTGTGCTTGTGCTTGCAAGCGCGTTTGTCTTGATGTTTCTGTCGAAGATTCCCGCAAAGCTGATTCTGGGCGGATTGAAAGCCGTCTTCTTCATCATGGCGTTCACGGCGGTCATCAATATTTTCTGGACGACCGGGGAACACTTACTTGTGGACGTCGGGTTCATCAAAATTTACGCGGAGGGCATTGAATACGCGGTCTTTATGATCGTGCGGGTCATCTCCCTTATCATCGGTTCCTCTGTGCTTCTGACCTACACGACCTCACCGATTGCGCTGACGGACGGTCTGGAACGGGTGCTGGCGCCCCTCAAGGTGCTTCATATCCCGGTTCATGAATTTTCGATGATGATGACCATCGCGCTCCGGTTCATCCCGACGCTGATCGAGGAGACCGACAAGATCATTTCCGCACAGAAGGCGCGCGGCGCGGACTTTTCGTCCGGCAATCTGATGCAGAGAGCAAAGGCACTGATCCCCGTCATGGTTCCCCTGTTCGTTTCCGCATTTCACCGCGCGGACGAGCTTGCCGTTGCGATGGAATGCCGCTGTTATCGCGGCGGTGAGGGGCGCACCCGCATGACACAGCTGCATTATCATACACGGGATTTTCTTATGCTCGGTGCGCTTCTTCTGTTCATGGCGGTCGTCATCGTGCTCAATTTCGTGTTCTGACGGGATATGATACTTCTGACACTTGCCTATCGGGGGACACTGTTTTCCGGGTATCAGGTACAGCCGGGAAAACGCACCGTGCAAGGTTGTATGCAGGATGCCATCGAGAACATCTACGGCATCCGGTATCCCGTTGTCGGATGCAGCCGCACGGACGCGGGCGTTCATGCGCGGGACTTCAAAATGACGTTTTCGCCCGATGGGCACAACGCGCCCAACATCCCGCCAATGCGGATTCCCGCCGCCCTGAATGCGGCACTGCCTGATGACATTGCGGTATTGTCAGCGGAAGTTGTTCCCACATCCTTTCATGTGCGGCACGACGTATATGAAAAGGAATACGAATATCTGATTTATAATTCCCCTGTGCGCTCGCCGTTTATGACGGATATGGCGTATCATTACCGGCATCCCTTGGACATGGGGGCGATGGAAAACGCCGCAGATGCGTTTCTCGGCACCCATGATTTCCGCGGATTCATGGCATCCGGCTCGGACATTGCCGATACTGTGCGCACGGTGCGCAGGGTGTCGGTCCTGCGTGAGGGAGACCTTGTGCGCATCCGCATATCCGCGGACGGATTCCTATATAATATGGTAAGAATTTTCGTCGGAACCCTGCTTGCCGTATCGGAGGGAAAGATCCATGCGGCAGATCTGCCCGACATCATCGCCTCCTGCGACCGGAGCCGCGCCGGAATGACGGTTCCCGCGTGCGGACTGTATCTTTCCCATGTCATATTTTCCAAACCCAATACCCAAAGAGAGGAGGAAACCGGATGACAAACACACAGCCGGATGATGCGGCGACCTTATCTGCCGAAGAAATCGCGGAGAAAAAGGAACGGGAGCTTGGCGCATCCTATTATTTCCGGATTGCAAAGCGCATCCGCGTTCTGATGTTTTCGCTTGTCATTGTGATGGCGGTATTCATGATTGCCATGTTTTCCGTCTACCGTGATGAGATCACCGTGGAAAACTTAAAATATTTTCTGCGGTACATTGACACCCGTCAGGCGGAAAAAAGCGCAACGACGGATACCATCATCTACAACGACACCGAATCCATCGTGCAGTTCGGCGTATACAAAAACGGTCTGGTCGTCGTTGGGTACGACCGGGTGCAGATCTTTGACCTGACCGGCGAAGCGATTCTCGACATTGACCAGAGCAATTCCGCTCCGCAGCTGGTTTCCTCCGATGAATATATGCTCATCTACAACATCGGCGGAACGACATTCCAGGTCTACAATTCGCTGTCCAAGGAATATGAAGCGTCGCTGGAATATCCGATCTCCTGCGCCGCGGTCGGCGATACCGGGACGTTCCTTATTGCATCGCGCGCGATGGAATACCGTTCGGTCGTCTGTGTTTATAATAAGAATTTTGAGCAGATCTACCGTTGGTATACGCCCGATAAGCTTGTCATGGATGCGGATTTCCGCGACGGGGACAAGGAATTTCTGATTGCCGCGCTCGGCACGACGACGGACGGCATCTGTTATACGGAGATCATCGTCTGCGAGACCGATACCGAGGAGAAAAAGGCACAGTTCCGCATCACGGATGAGATCATCTACCGCGCACGGTATACAAGCGACGGCGGATATATCCTCATCGGCGGAAAAGCCATCTATTTTTACAATGCCGCGGGCGAGATGATAAAGACGGTTTCCTATTCCGGTTATACGCCGGTCATGGTCGGCACCAACGGGGAAATGACCTATTTTTCCTTAAACAAAAACATCGTCGGATCCAATTATGAGGTGACGGTGACGGACGACACAGGCGAAATTCTGTATGTCGGCAGTGTCAGCGGAGAAATTACGACGGCACTTCTGCACGGGGATGCGCTGTACGTCTTAATGGACCGTTCCATTCTGCGCATCAGCCTGGAAACCGGCAACCAGATCGAAAAGGAGATCACGGCGAACTGCGTTTCCGTGGAAGCGTTGGATGCGGACACGCTGATGCTGTGCTACGCGGGCGAAACGCGGATCATCGACATCGACCGCTTCTTCTTCGGAGAGGAGGAACTTGCACAATGAATGGCTTTGCCATCATAGATATTTGTCTTATCGTGGTATTTCTTGTCACCTTGTGGCGGGCATACCGGCGGGGATTTGTGGATTCGGTTTCCTGGCTCGTTTCCATGCTCGGTGCGGCGCTGTGCGCCGGATGCGCATCCTTTGTGCTGGACGGGGTGCTGGAACGGCGGATTTTCGGTCCGCTTCTGAACAAGACCGTCGGCGGTGTTCTCGGGCGCGCACTCGGTGCGGTGGAGGACTCCGTGCAGGCGGCGGCAGGTGCGGTCGCAGAAGCGGCACAGAACATTGTGTCGGGTGCGGAGGTGCTTGGCTTTTCATATGACATTCCGTTTGCCGAAACGCTTAGGAACATCGCGGATGCCGCATCGCTTGACGCCTACACCGAACAGCTGACGGCGGAAATTGCCGCACCAATCGCCGAACGACTTTCCGCAATCACGGCATTCTTATTGATTTTTATTGTTGCTTATTGGATTCTGCGGCTGGTGTTCCGGGTTCTGGGTGCGGTGGTACACATTCCGGTGCTGAACGGCGCAAACCGTCTGCTCGGACTTGTCTGCGGCGTTTTGCTCGGCATCGCATACACCTGGGTCACAGCACAGGCGGCGGCACTGATACTCAGTCTTCTGTGTGCGGACGGAACCATCACCCCCGACACGGCAGTTTCTGTGTGCGGTCCGGTATTTGAATTCTTTACAAACGGCGGTATCGCGGGAAGCGGCGCCGGGACTACCCTTTAGGAGAGATTGATTACCTTATGAAATTATGTTCAAGATGCAAAAAGCGCATTGCGGTCGTTTTCATGACACGGCTGGACGGCAATGAAACGATCAACGAGGGACTCTGCATTCAGTGCGCAAAGGATCTGGGCATCGGCCCGGTCAGCGATATGCTGAAAAAAATGGGAATCGAGGACGATGACCTGGAACGGATGAATGCGGATATGGAGCAGCTCGCACAGTCCATGAGCGACAGTCTGCCGGAATCCGATGATGAGGATGCGGGGGAGGATGGAGATTCCTCCGATGCGGCGGAGACCCTGCCCGATACCGTTTCCGACGATGACGAGGGCCGTGCGCCTGCCGTCAATCCGGAGAAGCTGTTCGGTTCCGGCTCTCCGCTCGGCGGTCTGTTCGGAATGTTCGGCGGCCGCGACGGCAATCTTCCCGCAGAGGGTGGAAATCTCGTGGGAGGCGAAAAAATCGGTGGAAACGGAAAAAAGCAGAAGAACCGCAAAAAAAAGTTTCTGGATGCCTACTGCGTTGACTTAACCAAACGCGCGCGGAGCAACGAGCTTGACCGTGTCATCGGACGGGAGCGGGAGCTTGCGCGGCTTTTGCAGATCCTCTGCCGCCGGCAGAAGAACAATCCGTGTCTCATCGGTGAGCCGGGTGTCGGCAAAACAGCGATTGCGGAAGCACTGGCGCAGAAGATCGTTGCGGGGGATGTCCCGTACAAGCTGCAAGACAAGGAGGTTCACCTGCTCGACCTGACCGCACTCGTTGCCGGAACGCAGTTCCGCGGACAGTTTGAATCCCGCATGAAAGGTCTCATTGAGGAGATCAAAACGCTGGGCAACATCATCCTTGTCATCGACGAGGTACACACGATCGCCGGTGCCGGTGATGCGGAGGGTTCGATGAACGCCGCCAATATCTTAAAACCCGCACTGTCCCGCGGAGAGATCCAGGTCATCGGTGCGACGACGCTGACCGAATACCGCAAATATATCGAAAAGGATGCGGCACTGGAACGCCGTTTCCAGCCCATCATCGTCGAGGAACCGTCCGTGGAGGACACCGTGACGATCCTTTCGGGTATCAAAAATTATTATGAAAAATTCCACGGCATCGTCATTCCGGAGGACATGGTGCGCAAGACCGTCATCATGAGTGAGCGGTACATTTCCGACCGTTTCTTGCCGGACAAAGCCATCGACCTGCTTGACGAAGCATCCGCTTATGTCGCGCTGCACGCTCCGGTCATCGACCGTCTGAACCGTCTGGAAAAGGAACTGGAAGCCATCCGTGGACAGCGGGAAGCACTGGAAAACACGCCTCCCGACGGAACGGCGACGGAGGAAGAAATCAATGCGCATTTCGCACGCACGGCAGAACTGAAATCCGCCGAGCTTCAGAAAATGGGCGAATTCGATGCTCTGTCCGCGGAACGGGACAATGTCGCACTGGACGTGGGTGCCCTTGCAAGTGTCATCGAGGTCTGGACGGGAATCCCCGCATCAAGCATCACGCAGAGCGAATTTGAACGGCTGGAAAATCTCGCAGGAAAACTGCGCGCCCGCATCATCGGTCAGGACGAAGCGGTGGATGCCGTCTCCCGCGCTGTGCGCCGGAACCGTGTCGGCATTTCGTACAAGAAAAAGCCAGTCTCGTTCATCTTTGCCGGCCCCACCGGTGTCGGTAAAACGGAGCTGGTCAAGACCCTTGCCGCCGAGCTGTTCGACACCCCGGATGCGCTCATCCGGCTGGATATGTCCGAATATATGGAAAAATACGCGGTCTCCCGCATGATCGGCTCTCCTCCCGGCTACGTCGGCTACGACGATGCGGGTCAGCTGACCGAGAAGATCCGCCGCAAGCCGTATTCCGTCGTTCTGTTTGACGAGATCGAAAAAGCACATCCGGATGTCATGAACATCCTGCTTCAGATCCTTGACGACGGCCGTCTGACGGATGCGCACGGCAGGGAAGTCAATTTCGAGAACACGGTCATCGTCATGACAACCAACGCCGGCTCTACGACCAACGACAACACCGCCGGCTTCCGCGCAGAGGAAAAGTCTGTTGCCGAAAACCGCACGGAAAAGGCACTTTTATCGTTCCTCCGTCCGGAATTTATCAACCGCGTTGATGAGATCATCACGTTCCGCGCGCTTGACGAGGACAATTTCACCGAAATTGCGAAGATCATGATGAACGACCTTGTCCGCGCCCTGTCCGAACGCGATATGATGCTCATCTACACAGAGGATGCCGCAAGACTCATCGCGCGGGAATCCTTCTCCCGCAAATACGGCGCGCGCAATATGCGCCGCTATATCCAGACACACGTCGAGGATGCGATCGCAAACTGCATCATTGCAGGCTACCGCGACCGCGTGACTTGCGTCACCATCTCCACCAAAACGGAAGACGGAAAAGAAATCCTGTCCGTCACGGTATAAAATGTCCGTCGGACAGATAAAAAATAAGGAAACACATTCATGACTGACAACTGGTATCAGATGACGGGCGACGATGCCGCGGCGAAGCTCAAAACCTCCAAAACGGAAGGGTTATCGCGCAAAGCCGTCCGTGTCTCCCAGCGAAAGCACGGGAAAAACGAGATCTATCCGGTTTCCAAAATCACATTCTATAACTGCCTGAAAGCCATCACGCTGGACTACACCTCCTACCTCCTCATCGCAACGGCACTGATCGCCGCCATCTTTGAGGAAACGGTCGGTGCGTGGACACTCGTGGTGCTTGTGGCGCTGAACCTCATTGCAACGGTGCTGGCGTATGCGAAATCCCAGCGCATTCTTGAGGGTATGGACCGGTACACCCTGCCGGTCGTGCGTGTCATCCGCGAGGGACGGCTGTTCATGGTCGACCAGAAGCAGCTGGTGCCGGGCGACCTCATCTGCCTGTCGCGCGGCGACATTGTTCCGGCGGACGCAAGGCTCATCTCCGCACACGATTTCTGCGTGGACGAGGAGCGGCTGTTCGGAAAGACCGGCGGCGCATCCATGCACTTCAAAACGGCGGAGGTCGCTCTGCACGAGACCCTGCCGCCGGAAAAACAGCGCAACATGGTCTTTGCCGGAACGCTCGTCACCTCCGGGGAAGCGACGGCACTCATCTGCGCCACGGGCGATGCGACGGTTATCAGCATCACGGAAAAAAATCACCCCATCATCTCCCACGAGAGTATGCCCCTGCTCGGCAGATTGCAGAAAATCAGCCGGGTCTGGAGTCTTATTGTCATTGCGGCGGTTTTTGCAATGACGATGCTCGATTTTCTGATGCCTGGGCTGAACAACACGCTGTTTGCAAGCTTTGTCGGCGCGATGTCGTTTGCCGTTTCCACGATGAGCGAAATGTATGTCGCGTTCGGCTATATCGTGCTTGCGTGCGCAGTCTGGCAGACGGTGCAGCTGTTCCGCGAATCCGGCGGTGCGGGTGCGATTCTGAAAAATCCCCTGTGCATGGACAATCTCCGGCACATTACCTGTCTCGTTGTGCCGAAAGAAGGCATCTTCACGACACGCGACACGGTGGCGGATCGCATTTTTGCCGAGGAAACGCTGTATGACATCGCCGACCGCCGCGGCAGACGGGCAATGGAGCGGCCGATCCTGTATGCGATTTTGTCCACTGGTATGTACGGGGAACAGTATCTGAAAAAGCAGAGTGCCATTCACGGCAGCAGACTGACGCAGACGGAGGAGGAAGCCTCCATTCTGAATTTGGCGCGGCAGATGGACATCTACAATGTCCGGCTCGACCGTGCATATCCGCTTCTCGACCACCGGGGTGTGGGCGGGGAATCGGAGTTTGAAACCTCTCTTGTCGCGCACAAGGAAAATTACATCGCCATTTCCCGCGGGGAATGTGAGCAGATCCTGTCCCGCTGTGCGTATTATTACCGGAACGGGCGCATCATGCTCCTGTCCGATGAGATCCGTTCCAAGATCCTCATCGCGTACCGCAAGCTGGTGCGGCAGGCGTATTCCATCGTCGCGGTCGCATCCCACGCAAGCCAGTACAACAATCTGAAATTTCTGGGTGCAGTACAGCGCGACATGGTGTTTGAGGGCTTCGTTGCATTCCGGGTGCCGTATCTGCGCGGCATCGGTCAGCTGGTCGGGGACGCAAAGGAAGCAGGCATCAAGATCATTCTGACGAGCGAACGCCCAGCAGCATCCGAGGCATATTTCGCGCGGCAGGTCGGTATCATCGACAAAAAAGACCAGGCGGTGGACGGCGCATCCCTGCGCCGGATGAAAGAGGGCATTCGCCGCACGAACGCATCCTATTTTCGGCTGTACTGCGGACTGGATACCGGACAGAAACTGGAGCTTGTCGAATATCTGCGCGGAGAGGGCGAAGTAGTCGGCGTTGTCGGACGGCGGCTTGAAGATTTATGCCTTCTGCGCGCGGCGGACGTGTCGTTTGCACAGAACATCGCCGTGCAGTCGGGCGGCCCCGGACGGCGGGACACCGTTGTCTCCAAGGTCTCCGAAAGCGCGGCAGAGGAGGGCTGTGAAGCACTCAAATTCGAGTCCGACATCATCATTTCCGATGCGGATACCAAAGGACAGGGCGGCTTCCGTGCCATTCTGGATGCGCTCGGCATCGCAAAGAATACCGACATGAACGTCGTGCGCATCATGAAGTATCTTTTGTGCGCACAGACGGCGCGGTTTTTACTGGTTCTGTACACCATTCTGTTTTCAAAAGAAGGTATGTCGGCGGTGCAGGCGTTGTTTTCCGGTCTGTTCATGGACTTCATGGCGGTGTTCATCATCGCATTCCAGAAGCCGGCGCCGGATGTCCTGCGTTCCGCCTCCGACGCGGAGCCGTGGCTTTGCCATCCCATCAAAAACAACATTCCGTCCATTCTGACCGGCGTGACATGGGCGTGCACCGCCATCACGGCATCCTTTGTCGCGGGTCTTGTCGGATTTGCGAACAGTGCGCTGTCAGTCGGCAGTATCCTGTTTGTGACAAGCTGTCTCATCGGGGTTCTGATGCTGTTCTCCGTACAGCGGGAGGACTTTGTCTGGCGGCCCGGCGTGCGCATGAGCGCGCTTCATGCCATTTATCTGCTGGCGATCGTGGAGCTGTTTTTGCTGTTCTTCTTATTCCCGACCTTCGGTACGGTCTTCGGGGTGGCATCGTTCTCCCCGGCGGTGCTGATTGTCATTGTTGTGATGTCACTGATCCAGCTGGTGCTGGCGGAGTGCATCAAGATGCTTGCACGGATGCGGGAACGCCCCGACCTTGCGGCGCAGGACGAAAAGAACGAAGAAAAGCACATGGAAATCGCCGCGCTGTTCCACCTCTTTCGCGACAGACTGGAGGAGGAAAACCGCATGGAAGCCGCGGCGGATGTAGAAGTACCTAGCGGAAACGATCCTGCAAAGGCAGGGAAGCATCCGAAACAGAAGAAATCTTCCGGCGGTCTTTTCGGCAGAAAGAAACCAAAAACGCAAGCCACAGCGGAGTCCAGTGCGCCTGATGCGGGTGTAACGGATGCCGCATCGCCGGAAACGGCGGGTTTGGCAGGTACCGTCAATTCTGCGGATTCTGCCGGTCACGCAGATTCCGCCCCCGCAGGTTCTGCGGCTTCCGATGGCGAAACACTTGCGGAAATGGAAGAATACGTTGCCCGAATGCGCGGAAAAGCGAAAAAAGAGAAGCAAGCAAAGAAAGCCGCCCGCGCCCGCTTGGCGGAAAAAGCACCGAAAAAGGCAGAGCTTCCGCAGAAGAACGACTGGTTCACCGAGGACGATGCGGACAGCATGGAGGGAATGCAGGCGCTTCATACTGCCGATGCGCTGTCGGAAGCATTGTCGGACTTTGCCGCTGAGCGGAAGCGTACTGTGGGGGCCGTCGATGCAACAGGAATCTTTGACATCCCGGCCATGGATGAATTCGCTGACGGGTCAGTTGGTATGCCCGCAGACGGTACGCCCGACCCCTATGCGTTTGCCGCGGCAATGGCAGACGAAGCCGAAGAACCGGCGACCCGCGACATCACCATTGGCGGCAGCAGTATGGCGGCGACCGAAGCCGGTGTCCGCTCGTTTCTGCGTACACCGGAAAGTGTGTCGGAGGAAGCCGAGACCGCACGGGATGCGGACCGAGAATTTCTTGGAATCGGCTATCTGTTTTCCGAGGAGGAGTACGAAGCCATTATGGCAGAATACAACGAGGACGGAACGCAGAATGCAGTTTACAATACGGAGACCCGCGATTTCGATGCGGTCAGCGATGCGGATGACCGTTCCGTGTGAGAAACCGAAAAAATACAGCACCCGTTTCCCGGATGATGTCTGGGATGGGTGCTGTGGTTCTTTTTAGAGAAATGCGGTCAGTTTATGGATTGAGAACGCCCTGATTTCAATTTTCAAGAGCTCCCGAGAAAATCTCAATGATTTTATCGAGCTTTTTTGTAGCCGATTTTTCGATCTTCTTGACAGCGGATGCATAATCGGTCTTGTTGTTGGTGCAGAGGGTACGGTAGAGCAGTCCGGCACCGTCGAGGGCGTAGTTGTAGGCATAGATGAAGTTGGTGGTCGCAGAATCGTGGATGAGGTCGATCATCTGTGTGGAGAGGTCGTCGCGGGAATACTTGACTTTGAGCGCGGTCTCGTACCAAACGGGTGTGACGGAACGGTAGGTTTCTGCACAGAGCGCTTCAATGACCGCACCGACCATGTCAAGATTCATGGATGCATTAGAAACACCGCCGATCATTGCCGCATCGTGGATGAGGGAACGGTAGGATTCCTGCTCTTCGTCAAACTTCGGGTACGGGAGGAAGCCGAAGTCGTCCTTCATGTCGCGCAGGGCTTCGGCGTGTGACAACGCGGAGTTGCCCATGAACAGTGTCTTGCCGTTCATGAAGATGGTCTGGTTGTGTGCATCTCCCGTGACATCCTTCCAGAAACTGCCTTCCTGTGCAAAGAATGCAGGAAGCTTTTCCGCCAGCGTGACCGCATCGTCGGACATCAGGGTCAGTGTAATGTAACCGTCAGCATCGCGCTCGGTGAAGGCAATGTCCGTTCCGTAGACGAAACCGTCGGAGGAGGACATCGCAAGATAGGTACACATACCGAGCTGGTCTTCTTCATCTGTCATACCGTTGTTGTTGAGATCGATGTAGACTTCTTTTGCGAGGTTCGTCATCATGTCAAGTGTCCATTTTCCGTCGAGAACGACTTCGTAAAGCTCGTTGGCATTATCCCAGTAATTGGCATACAGCGCTTTGTTGAAGAAAACGACACGTGTCCAGAGTAGGGAGCTGATGAAATAGTCGCCGTTCAGGAAATACCGGAAATCCTCACCGACGGCAAGCTCGTTCATGTATTCATTGTTCCACCACGGCTGGGAGAAATCCAGATATTCGATGTCATACGCATTGACAAAGCAATTTTCTGTGATGAGCTGTGCAAGACCGGCCTGGTTGCCCATGAACAGGTCATAAGTGGTGTCACCCGCCATGACCAGCTTGGAAACCTCCGGACCGACGGTGTTCCAAGACGTGTCATACGAATCGGCCTGAATGACCACGTTGAGCCGTTCCGCAACGGAAATATTGCGCTGGTAGACCGCATCATCAACAATTTCACCGGTTTCTTCCTCCGGACCGGCAATGTAATCTTCGTTGTAGGTACGGTTGCCGACGTAAACGGTGAACTGCCGTCCGTCGAAGTCGAGATCATCCGGCAGACTGTCCTTGACCTGGGAACGGTCGTTTGGATCAACGGTCTCGACAGCGGTCTCGGTCACGGCGGCGGTGGTGTCGGATGCCGTTTTTCCGTCGGAGGAGCCGCAGGAGACAACGGTGGGGATCAGTGCAAGCACAGCGGCGAGCCATGCGGCACAGTGCAGAAGCGATGTGGACTTTTTCATATGAAAACCTCCTGTGGATAGAAATGGATTCGTTCGTTTTCAATTATTATAGCACATTCCGCCGTTTTTGTCAAGCAGTTTTCAAAAGCATCCCGCCTGCCGCCCGGGAATCGTCATTCTGTACAAAAAAACGGCACCGTTCTTGTACAAAACGCCTAAAATCCGGCCGCGCAGAAATTTCTGTATCAAAACCTCTTGACTTTTTCCGTGAATGCTGATATACTATCTATAACATATCAGTTGCAGACGATATTCCGTGCGCATTCAGAATATCGCCGATTATACCGGAAAGAGGAACTTTATCATGAAACAGCAAAGAATCGCGAAATTCCTTTTACTGCTTGCATTAACAGCGGCATTTGCATCCTGCGGGGGAGATGCCGCCGACGACAGTACCGTCACGACTGCCGCAAAGGATGCCGGCGAGACCGTTTCTGTCGCCGACACTGCGGAGCTGACCGATTTGCAGAAACGCCAGATGATGGCGGACAACCTGCCCGAAAAGGACTGGGCCGGAGAGGAATTCCGCATCATCTGCTCGGAGGAATACGGCTTCAACGAAGAATTCTGGGTGGAGGAGCAGAACGGCGACCAGTGCAACGATGCGGTCTATGAACGCAATGAAAAGATCGAATCCCGCTTCAATACGAAAATCAGCATTCTGCCGCAGGGAACGAACCGCAGCGACACCGTCGATTTCTTCAAAACCATCGTGCTCGCCGGAGACGATGCGGCGGAGCTGTGCGCTTATGTCGATTACCTTGCTTACACACCGGTCGGCGCGGGTATCTGCATGGACTGGACTGACATCCCGTATGTCAATCTGGAACAGCCGTGGCACAACAAGCTTGCAAACGACGGCGCGACCATCAACGGCAAGCTCTTCACCATCTGTTCCGACCTGTCCGTCTCGTCGATGACCTATACATACGCCATTTTCTTCAACACGCGCCTTGTCGCCAATTATGACATGGATGCGAATTATCTTTATGACCTGGTGCGCTCCGGGGAATGGACCATTGACAAGTTCATCGAGCTGACCAAGGATGTCTATCAGGACAACAACGGTGATGGCAAGAAGGATGCAGAGGACACCTACGGCTTCGGTTATCAGATTACGAACCCGGGGGACGTCTGGCTGACCGCATTTGACCAGCCGCTGACCGAGGTCGGTGACGACGGTATGCTGTCCGTGACGTTCATGACTGACAAGACCGATGCCGCGCTGACCAAGATGCGTGATTATCAGGAAAACAGCCAGGGCTTCTTCACATATGAAGTGCAGTATGACGAGGAAATTTACTTCGCAAACGGCACACTGGTGTTCGCACCGCTTCGTTTTGATGCCGCTTTTGATGCTCTGCGCGATATGCAGGATACCTACTCCATTCTGCCGTTCCCGAAATGGGATACCGCACAGGAGTATTATTATACGAACGCCGATGACAAGTTCCAGGTCTTTTCCGTTCCGCAGACGGTTTCCGATACGGAATTTGTCGGCATGATCTACGAGGCACTCTGCGCGGAAAGCTACCGGAATGTTTATCCGACGTTCTATGATGTTGCGCTGAAAGGTAAATATTCCTCCGACGAGAATACCGCGGAGATGATTGACCTCATCATGTCCGGACGTAAGTTCGATGTTTCGTTCCAATTCGGCGAACAACATTTCGCCCGTCTGCCGTATCTGTTCCGCGATCTTCTCAAAGCACCCTCCACGGCGCTTGCATCCAAATGGACCACAGTCGAGAAACAGATCAACAAGAAGCTTGAAAAATTCTACGAACAGTTTGAGGATTGATTGCTCCCAAAAAACCAACACGGATTCGCAGCTGCCGTAACCCGCGGCAGCTGTTTTCTGCGTATTCCGGGTGATTCCGACACGATTTTTACGTTGCAGAGCTGAAAAATGTCCTGCTTACTTTCTTTTTGCATCAGTTGCTTCAATGAATTTCCTTTTCGGGAATTTATACAAAACAAAGCGCGGTATCAGAAAAAAACGGGAAGAAATACAGAAGATGCACAGAAAAGCCGGAAAATGGCTTGACGGAATCGCGGAACTATGTTATAATTAAAGTGCAGGGGATGCCGGAGCGCTTCATGCGTTCTGTGTGTCCCTTGTACCATCAGACGAAACGAATGTTCTGAATGTAAAAAGTTCACACAGTATGATACAGGACACCAGAAATATTAAGGAAAGAGGAAGCACTTCATGAATATCATCAAGAGAAGCGGCGTTGAGGAAGTTTTCGATATATCAAAAATTATCCGCGCGATGACCAAAGCGAACCAAGAGGTTCCGGAGGTGGATCGGATGACCGCGGATGAGATCCGCCTTGCCGCCGACCGTGTTGCCGATACCTGCCGGCAGATGGAGCGCGCCGCGAACGTGGAAGAGATCCAGGATCTCGTGGAAGACCAGATCATGGCGCTGGGACGGTACAATGTTGCCCGGAAATATATCACCTACCGCTATACCCGCGCAATGGTCCGCAAGTCCAATACGACGGACGACCAGATCCTTTCTCTCATCGAATGCAACAATGAGGAAGTCAAGCAGGAAAACTCCAACAAGAATCCGACCGTCAACTCCGTTCAGCGTGACTATATGGCAGGTGAGGTCTCAAAGGACATCACGCGCCGTCTTCTGCTCCCCAAGGAGATCGTGGATGCACACGATGAGGGTATCATCCATTTCCACGATGCGGACTATTTCGCACAGCATATGCACAACTGCGACCTTGTCAATCTGGAGGATATGCTCCAGAACGGGACGGTCATCTCCGATACCTTACTGGAAAAGCCACACTCCTTTGCGACCGCCTGCAACATTTCCACACAGATCATCGCGCAGGTCGCGTCCAACCAGTACGGCGGACAGTCCATTTCGCTGACGCACTTAGCCCCGTTTGTGCAGGTGTCCCGGGAGCGCATCCGCCGCGACGTCATCACCGAGATGAAGGATTATGTCGGCACGGTCACAGAGGAAGCCATCAATGAGATCACCGAGCGCCGTCTGCGCAAGGAGATCGAGCGCGGTGTGCAGACCATCCAGTATCAGGTTATCACGCTTCTGACCACCAACGGTCAGGCACCGTTCATCACCATTTTCATGTACCTGAACGAAGCACGTTCCGAACAGGAGAAGCGCGACCTTGCGATGATCATCGAGGAAACGCTCATACAGCGTTATCAGGGCGTCAAGAACGAGTCCGGGGTATGGATTACCCCCGCGTTCCCCAAGCTCATCTACGTCCTTGAGGAGGACAACATCCACGAGGATTCACCGTATTATTATCTGACCAAGCTGGCGGCAAAGTGTACCGCAAAGCGCATGGTTCCCGACTACATCTCCGAAAAGAAGATGCTGGAACTGAAAGTGGATAAAAATGGCGAAGGACACTGCTACACCTGTATGGGCTGCCGCAGCTTCTTAACGCCTTACGTCGATGAAAACGGCAAGCCGAAGTATTACGGCCGCTTCAATCAGGGTGTCGTCACCATCAACCTGCCGGACGTTGCGCTGTCTTCGGGCGGCGATTTTGACCGATTCTGGAAGATTTTCGACGAACGTCTGGAACTCTGCCACAGAGCACTGATGTGCCGTCACAACCGTCTGAAAGGTACGCTGTCCGATGCCGCACCGATCCTCTGGCAGTACGGCGCACTGGCAAGACTGAAAAAGGGCGAGCCGATCGACAAGCTGCTTTACGGCGGATATTCGACCATTTCGCTCGGTTATGCGGGACTTTACGAGTGCGTGAAGTACATGACCGGCAAGAGCCATACCGACCCCGCCGCAACGCCGTTTGCGTTGGAGGTCATGCAGTATATGAACGATGCCTGCAAGAAGTGGAAAGCGGAGCACAACATCGACTTCTCTTTGTACGGCACACCCCTGGAATCCACAACCTACAAGTTCGCAAAGTGCCTTCAGAAGCGCTTCGGCATCGTCGAGGGCATAAACGACAAGTCCTATATCACGAACAGCTACCACATCCACGTCACCGAGGAGATCGATGCGTTCACGAAGCTGTCGTTTGAATCGAAATTCCAGGCGCTGTCGCCCGGCGGCGCGATCTCCTATGTGGAAGTGCCGAATATGCAGAGCAACCTGGAAGCGGTGCTGAAAGTCATCAAGTTCATCTACAACAATATCATGTATTCCGAGCTGAACACCAAGAGCGATTATTGCCAGGTGTGCGGCTACGACGGTGAGATCAAGATCGAAAAGGACGATGAGGGCAAGCTCATCTGGGTCTGCCCGAAGTGTGGAAACACCGATCAGTCCAAGATGAACGTCGCGCGCAGAACGTGCGGCTACATCGGTACGCAGTTCTGGAACCAGGGACGGACGCAGGAGATCAAGGAGCGCGTTCTGCACCTGTAATCATGAACTACGGAGAAATCAAAAACTGTGACATCGCAAACGGCGAGGGTGTCCGCGTATCCCTGTTCGTTTCCGGCTGTACCCATCACTGCAAGGGATGCTTCAATCCGCAGACGTGGGATTTTGCTTACGGAGAACCGTATACAGAAGAGACCGAAAACCGGTTGATGGAACTGCTTGCGCCGGATTACATCGACGGTCTCACCCTGCTTGGCGGGGAACCGATGGAACCGTCCAACCAGCGGGAGCTTGTGAAGCTTGTCCGCCGGGTCCATGCGGAGCTGCCCGGAAAATCCGTGTGGTGCTTCACCGGCTACACGCTGGAAGACGATCTTCTGCCGGGATGCGTCAGCCGCGCCCGGTGCGAGGTGACGGATGAACTTTTGTCCATGCTCGATGTCCTTATCGACGGGGAATTCATCGAAGCGCAAAAAAACATCTCGCTCCGTTTCCGCGGATCGGATAATCAGCGCATCATTGATGTGCAAAAGACCTTTTCCGCCGGTGCGTGTGTGCTCTGGGAAAGCAAGAACGACGACGTGGATCTTGTCATGAAACCGAAATCATAAAAAATGGTCATCCCGGATCCCCGCCTGACGGTGTCCGGGATGCTGTACCTTGCGGGAAACGGGCAGTCATTAACAAATCCGAAAAATTCTTCAAAGACTCCCGTTGGTTGTTTTTGGTTTGGATTCATCTGGTGTACAGTCATCATATTACAGGATACTATCAGATGAAAGGAATGACCGGGATTGTTTTCCATATTGATCGCCGACCCGAATGCCCATATCCGATAAAACACCGACATCGTTTTCTGCCGCCAGGGGTATCAGCCGTTTCTGTGCGCGGACAGCCGCGGGGCACTTGACATTCTTGCGCGAACCCATATCGACATTGTCCTGTGCGAAACAGTGCTCCCAATCTCGGATGGCGATATAATGAAATCGTAACAGTATGCCGACTTGGTTATAAAGCGGTCATTCATACCGAATTCGATTAATAAATGCTATATAATAAATGAGGTATAAGTTCATGATCACGACAGATGATTTATACAACCTATTTAATAAATGTTTTCCGGGCATCATTCGCTCGGAGGAAAGCGCAAAAGCACTGCTTTCCGCGCCCGACAACCGGGTTCTGACAACAGAACGGGACGGGACAGTCGTCAGTGCCGCTGTCATCAATGAAAACCACATCGTCATGCTGTGCGTTCTCCCGGAATACCGCGGACAGGGCATCGGTTCCGCACTACTTGCGGAATGTGAATCGCATATCCGGGATGCCGGATACGATACGGTCTCTTTCATGCGCTGCAAGCACGGCTATCTGACTCCCGGCGTTCCGATGGAATTTCCGGGATATGATGGAAACCGCGTGTTCTTTGAAAAACGCGGGTATGTCCACACCTGGGGCGACGGCGAATGCGTCGATATGATGCTCGACATGACGGACATTGACGACCTTGGCGTAAACATCGGCGATACAGTTCCCGCGGTATCGAAAAAACACCCGGAGCTTGACCCGGATGCCCTGGAAAACCGCATGACCTACCGTTTCGCCGACGAGTCCGACATGGAAAAGACCGCGGACTGCGTTGCCGAAGCACTGGAGCATTTCGTGCAGTATTACAAAAATCCGGAACCGTACCGCGGCGAGGATGGCGAGCGCGTTCTGATTGCCGAAAACGGAAACGGACTTGTCTGCGGCGCACTTCTGGTCTCAGCAGGAGGCGAAGCCGCGGGGCTTGGCAGTGTCGGCTGTACCTCGACCCGGGAATCGTATCAGGGGCGCGGCATCGCGACCAACATGGTCAAGGCCGGAACGATGTACCTGAAACAGCAGGGACTGGAAAAAGGGTATCTGGGCTTTACCTATACCGATATTATCCCGATGTACGCGAGAGCGGGGTACAAGGTTTCCATGAAGTATTTCATGGGGGAAAAGAAATTGTAATTCCACGGCAGAAAACCGGTTTGTAAACAGACATGAAAAAAGCAGGGCGTTCGGAGTATAAAACGCTCTGCTTTTATATATTGGTGTTAAAAATCAGTTATGCCCCTCAATATGCCCATCCATATTGTTCCCGTGGATCACGACCGTTCGGTCCTGGGGTACATATTCATCCGGGAAATGAATCATCACATTGGCATCCTCCAGCCGTTTCTGCAATGTGGGAACGGTGACGTCGTAAATGGCAGTCTGTTCTTCCAGCGCAAGCACGGCGGCTTCGCCTGCGGCCTGTCCGGTCAGGATGGCGGGCGGAATGACACGCAGGACATCCCATGCGTAGCCGGAGCCGGATGCGCTTCTGCCTGCGGTGATCATGTTGTCAAAGCCGTGACGGACAAGGGTGCGGAGCGGCACCTCATACAGATAATCGCGGTGGTCGAAGTCGTTGATGGCACACACGGAATCCTCATGGTGACGGTAGACATCCTGCATGATCTTCATCGTGTAGTCGCCGTCGATGCGGCAGGTCGTGCGGAAGTTCGGCATCAGCGGAAGCATCGCAATGTCGCGGGACTTCCTTTCGTCGCCACGGATGTTGTCCAGCATCAGAAGCTGGTTTCGGATGAGATAATCGGACACCTCGTCAACGGTCAGTCCGCTCCACTTCGGAATGCCCTCCGGCTGATTGTCTCCATACAGGCTCGCACCGCCGCCGGAAACAAAGCTGTAAACCTCGGCGATGTTGCCTTGTTCAACAGCACGGCGGCAGGAATCCAGCGTGATCTTCTTGCCGAAATAGGAGAAGAAATTCTCGCCCGGCACCGTCGGCATTCCACTGCGGCGCAGAATGTCCGCATCGCCCGTCGTGTCGATGAACATCTTGCAGGCGTAATATTCCAGTCCCGATTTGGAATCGGTGATGATACCCCGGCAGTGCCCGCCCTCCATCTGCGGATAAGAGGCGATGCAGTCAAAGAGCAGGTCAACGCCCGCGTGTGTGACCTCCTCGGTCAGCTGAAGCGCGAAAATGTAGGGGGAATAGCGCTGGCAGTAGCGCGCGCCGGTCGGCTCCGTCGGCTCTCCGTTCTTCCACTGCGCGGGAATGCTGTCGTGTCCATAAAGCGCGGATTGACGCAGCCATTTTTCAGCGAGACCGAAAATAATCTGCTTTCCGCGCCCGTTGCACATCGGAACGAACAGATTGACAAGACCCAGCGTTGCAAGTCCACCGAGAATGTTGGATTTTTCAAGCAGAAGAACGCTTCTGCCGTATTTTGCCGCGGAGACTGCCGCCGCGACACCCGCCACGCCGCCGCCGGCAACGATGACGTCATATTCCTTTTTTGCCGTCAGTTTTCTTGTGAATTCAATGGTTTCCATATGGATTCTCCTTATTCTTCGTATTCGAGAATGCTCTGTAAAAATTCGTCCGCATCGTTCATGACCTTTCCCTTGTTCGATTCCACAACGGAAACGACGGGGATGTTGTTCTGACCGAGATATGTTTCAAAGGTCGCCCGCAGCAGGAAATTTTTCAAAAAGAGGAACCGTATGTGGTAATTTTAGTGTGATTCAAACGATACGCCGAATAACCACAGCAACTATCCGCTTAATCGGCGGCCGCTTCTCGTAAAATCTCAAGAACCTTCCTCTCCATTGTAAATCCGGTATAATTGTTTACAGGGGAACCAAATGCTGTCCGATAATGTGTCATTGCGGCCAGACAGGAGCCTGCATAAGACGGATGCGAGCCGTCCTCATTATACAATTCGATCTCAGGATGGGTTTGCAGAATTTTTTGGAACTTCAATCCTGCATAAGAAACCTCTGCATCAAGTGCCTGCGCGGCTCTTGTATAGGCATCCGCGAGCCCCTTCGTCATGCTGTCATGTGTCCAGCCGCGCTCTGCGAGTAACGGGCATCCAGGCTTGCGTCCCCATGTGGCGTAAAAGATAATACGTTTGCTGTGCGGACGGACAGTTTCAACGATATGCGCAGCACCGGAATAAAATGTGTCATAATCCAAATACGGGAGCGTGCTATATTCCTGCACAAATACAATGTCAAATTCGTGTTCCACGAGCAGAGCATTCAGCTGTTCTGTGTACGGATCGTCAGGATTCTGGAACGCGATCAGCTTTCTGCCGCCTTGTGTAACGCTGAATACATCCACAGAATGACCGTTATCTGCCGCCAGCTTCCGAAATAATGCCGGCAGATCGTTGAAATAGGTGTAGCTGTTACCAATAAATAATATTTTCATAGAAAAATCCTTTCGCTCTTTGGATTATTAGTAACTATTCAGTCACGAAAAAATTGAAATCGTTTTAATCTTCAATCAATAAGAATTGTTCGTACAGATTATCCAACTCGATATTAGCTTTGGATTCCAGCTTTTCCCATTGCGATGTGAAATTTTCCTTTTTCCCCATGGTGATATCACGCAGCAGGATAAAACTTTCGCCGAAATTATAACTGCAGTTCAGGTCAACGTAGATATCCTGATAAATCAAATCCAACATCCGATGAGAAGCTTCGTCTCTTGCTGCTTTTCCTTTCAGTGTCACCTCACTGATCAACGGTTGGACATCCCGTTTGGAAAGATATCCCATGGAATCGAGAATGATACCATTCATACTGCCGCGGTCGTTGTTCTTTGGCAGACCGATATAAGCCGGCACAGTTGCGTTGCCGAATGTAATATAGTCCTTCTGATTTTCGTCGTATTTCGGAACCGGAATAATACCATAATCATCGACCATATCGCGCAGATAGAATGCAACCGCCTGCGCACCGTAGCCAAAAAACAGCGCATTACCGTTCTTGAAGGTGTACACCTTGTCGCGGCTATTATATTTACCACTGCGGCCTGCCAGAGCCTCAGCTTTCTGTGTTATATCTGCGTTGCCGATGATGGAAGCTACCTTGTCAATGATATTAACATTTTGAGGGTCATTGAGTACAAAATACGGCTTCCCATCGGAATCAATAGCCATCTGGGTTCCTCCGGCACTGATGAAGAAGCCAGCGGCGGAATATTCATCCACGGAAGCACCCCAAAGGTCATCCTCTGTCATAACGCCGTCGCCGTCCAGATCAGCAGAAAAGTTCTTGATAAGATCATACATGTAATCCAGTGTCCATTTACCTTCATCGACAACAGAATACAAATCCGGAATGTCGTAATTTTCCGCTAACCGCAGATTGAACGCGATCACGCGTGGGGAATAGAAATAAGAGAATGAAATGGGACCCGTGGTGATATACTGTTTGTCATTGATTGTAAAGGTATCGTTGAAACTACGGCTCCACCAATCGGCCTCCAGATCGAGTTTCTCCACAGAAGCAAGATTGGCAAGCATACCTGAAACGGAAAGCGGGCAAAGGCTGAAACTCAGATTTGTTTCAATACAGTCATAAGTGGTATCACCAGCCTGTACCTGCTTCTGGACATTCGAGGTCAGCACTCCACCGTCCTCATGGATATACTGGATATCGATATTGTAATGCTCTTCAATCCAGGAATCGCGCGCATACTGAGCATCGTTAACCGGTTCTCCGGTGTTTGCTTCTCCGATATAATTGGGATAGACATCCGTACTGTCAACCGCAAATGTATAGGTCTCCCAACCATAATCGGTACCCTCATACTGATCCAGAACACTCGTTTCTTTTGCCACTGCGGTATCTGTCTGTTCGACTGTTTCTTTGGTAACCGTTTCTGGTTGTGCTCCTTCATTGGCACAGGCGGTCAAAAAACAAAATGAGGTCAGAAGCAGGAATATAGTATATTTCTTATGATTTTTTAATTTCATACAGCATCATCGTCCTATCAGACGTTTCCTCCTAAATTTTTGTTATAGTATTGTAACATTCTGGTTAAAAGAGAATATAACACGGTTTTTCGTAAATTGCAAGGGAGAATTGCATAAAAAGATGGATTTTTCGCCAATGTTCGAAAATATTTTTAGAAAAAGCACCGCACCTCTTGCATTCCCGGAAAAGATGTGGTATAATGCAGATAACAAATTCATCGGAGGAAAAACATATGTACAATTTTTCATCCATCGCGCGGTATATGGAGGATGTCGTCTGTGACCAAAAGCACGTTCCCGGATGTGATATTCTCATTACGCATAACCACAGACCATTGTTTCGCCATATCTGCGGGTATTCCGACACGGAAAAATGTATTCCGCTGACGGATAACCATCTTTATTATCTCTACTCCTGCACAAAGCCGGTCACCGTCTCTGCTGGAATGCGGCTCTGGGAAGAGGGAAAGCTCGATCTTGACCGCCCGGTCGCCGATTATCTTCCCGCCTTTACGGATGTGAAAATCCAAAAAGGCGATACACTTCTAAAACCGGATACCGTGATGACGGTACGGCACCTGTTTACGATGAGCGCCGGATTTGACTACAATGCGCTGACCGATGCGGTAAAGGAAACCATCGCACGCGAGAACGGCCACGCCACAACGCGGCAGATTGTGGATGCTTATGCGCAGAAGCCGCTGTGCTTTGAACCCGGTACGCGCTTTCAGTACAGCCTGTGCCATGACATTCTGGCGGCGGTCATCGAGGAAGCGGCGGGAATGCGCTTCTCGGAATATCTGGATAACATCCTGTTCACGCCACTCGAGATGAAGGATTCCACCTTTGACGACACGGAAAGTGTCCGCGCACGACTTGCGGCACAGTACCGATCTGACAACGACGGCACGGTCACGCGCACGAGCGACAACAACCATTATCGCTTCACCGACCGGTATGAATCCGGCGGCGCGGGACTGATTTCCTCCGCACACGATTACGCGGTGTTCGCCGATACGATGGCGTGCGAGGGAACGGCGGCGAACGGTTACCGTTATCTGAAACCGGAAACCGTGAAGCTTCTTCGCACGGAACAGCTGTCATCGTTTGCGGTTGACAGGACATTCTCCTGCGCGGCAGGCCCCGGCTACGGGTACGGACTCGGTGTGCGAACGCGGCTGAACCGGGATGCGGGGCAGAGAAGTCCCATCGGTGAATTCGGCTGGGACGGCGCGGCTGGCTCCTACATCATGTGCGACCCCGTCAACCATATTTCCATCGTATTCACCATGCACGTTCTGAACTGGCCGGCGTGCATCGGTTCTGACCATGCGGTCATGCGGGATATGATGTATGAAATTTTAAGCATATAATAAATCAGGATTGCTGTTCCTGCCTTCTGGGGTATTTACAGTGATCCTTTTCTTTGGGACAAGTTCGTTTACCGGTTTTCCATTGCGGTTTTCACCTTTGCCTGTAAACTCGCAGCGGCGCCCTCTGCCGTTTTTCAGTTTGGTTCAATATAACATAAATTTGTGAAATTGTTTATAGCAGAATATACGGAAATATGGCAATTTTTACGGGATTTTATCTGTTTGTCTTGTTTTTTGCTTCCATATCTGCTATAATATACACGGAAATTTTACACATAAAAGAGGAAATCAACGATGCCGATTGACTGTTATGCCATCAACACCTATCTTCCCGAGGGCACCATCAATGTTTCCGAAAAATCCATTGACGGCGTCATCCTTGTTCACCGGCACGAGTTTTACGAAATCGAGCTGATTCTTCGGGGCGGCGGTATCTATAACATTGATGGGATTGATTATGAGATGAAGCCGGGATCGCTGTTCATTATGAGTCCGGTCAGCTTTCACTGTATTCAGTTTACGGGAGAGGCACAGCTTGTCAATCTCATGTTTACGGCGGATGTGTGCAGTGCGGCATTTCTTTCGGAGCTGTTTTTCCGCAGACCGCACATGATGTGTCAGCTGTCCCCGGAGGACACCCATCTGATACATCTGCTTGCGGGCGAACTTTCACGGCACCTCTGTGACGGCGGCGCATATGACCTGTATGCCGAAACGGTACTCAACTGTGTTCTCGGAAAGCTGTGCAGTTTACAGGGCGGGGTACAGCAGCCGGGGAAAATATCGCCGATCCAGTACGCGGTTCTATATATGCAGAATCATTTCACGGAGCCGATTCAGCTGGAGGATGCCGCCGGAATCGCCAATTATTCCCCCAATTATTTCAGCAGTCAGTTCAAAGCCTATACCGGGGTTACGTTCAAGCAGTATCTGACCGATTTACGGTTTTCGTTTGCGAAAAAACTTCTGGAACACACAGAACTTTCCGTTTCCCAGATCTGCACGCAGTGCGGGTTCAGCGATTTTTCGCACTTCATGTCCGGATTCAAGAAAAAATACGGGATTACACCGAAAAATTTCCGGGAAAACACAGGGAAATCACAGGAACTGTAATCCTGCCGTCAGGAAGGGGATTCTGCCGCCGGATGTTCCGGCAGGACATCACAAACCGCGGCAACGATACTTCCCGCGTCAATGCCCGCCGTCTCCGCCATCGTGCGCCCGGGCTGGGATGCGGCAAACGGGTCGCGCACAGCGAGGATAATCTGGCGGATGCCGTTTTCCCGGCAGTGCTCCTCCATGCCGTCGCGCAGGATCATGCCCGCACCGCCGTTGCAGATACCCTCCTCAAGATAGACGATCAGGCGGGTTGGGGCGGCGGCATACAGGGTCAGCTCCTCCGTGCGGCGTTCGTACGGTGTCAGCTGTTCCAGGAGTACCACGCCCGTGGGAATGCCGAGCACCGACAGCGTTTCCTCTGCGCGCACTGCTTCCGCGGCGATACGGCCGTAGGTGACAATCAGAACCTCTTTCGGCTCGGTCAGCGGGGAGAAGTCCGTCTTGGTCGGAATGGTCTCCTCTGTGTGCGCGGTGAAGCGGGCGTAAAGCGCATCGTCCGGCGCGCCCTTGGGGTACCGGATGGCGGTGATACATCCCGCATCAAACGACTCTGCCAGCGCGCGGCGCAGGGATGCATAAGACATCGGTGTGAAAATACGGATCTGGGGCATCTGGGACAGCATCGCCACGTCGAAAATACCGTGATGCGTGGCACCGTCGCCCTCATTAAAGCCGGCACGGTCGATGCACAGGGTCATTGGCAGGCGCTGGAGCGCGGCATCGTGGATGATGTTGTCATAAGAACGCTGTAAAAACGACGAATAAATGGCGGCAACAGGATAAAGCCCACCCGCGGAAAGTCCCGCCGCGTAGGTGATGGCGTGTTCTTCTGCGATGCCGACATCGATGAGATATTCCGGCTTCGCATCGGCGACACAGCGCAAACCCGTGCCGTCCGTCATGGCGGCGGTGATGACACGCAGATCGTCCCGCTCCCGCATATAACGGAGCAGGGTGTGCCCAAACACGTCGGAATAGGTCAGCGAATCGTCCTTTTTCGGATGCTTTACATGATAATACCGGTTTTTCGGCACGGCATGATAAATATCGGGCGCGGCTTCGGCGGGGGGATATCCTTTGCCCTTTTTGGTTTTCAGATGGAGAATAACCGACTGCCCGGAATCCTTTGCGATGCGGAGCAGGGTTTCGACGGTTTCCAGGTCATTGCCGTCCGCCGGGCCGAGATAATACAGACCGAGATTTTCAAAGTAATTGGATTGATACAGTAAATCCTTTATAGACTGCTTGACATTTTTCGCGGTATCGACCAGTGCATCGCCGACGACGGGGATCCGTCCGAGCAGGGCGCGGGTGTTATTTTTCAGACCGTGATAACTTTCTGTTGCACGGAGAATGGCGAGATGGTCGGCGAAATGTCCGCGGTTCGGTGAGATGGACATTTCGTTTTCGTTTAAGATGATGACCAGATGCCGGTCGCAGTTGACGTTGTTGAGCGCTTCGTGGATCATGCCGCCCGTGAACGCGCCGTCGCCCACCACGCAGACGGTATAGGCATCCGAACCCCGTGCGGCTTCCGCATCTGCCATGCCGAGCGCGGCGGAGAGGGATGTGGAGGCGTGTCCGGCACCGAACGGGTCGTGCGGGCTTTCCGAACGCTTTGTGAAGCCGGAGAGACCGCCGTTCTGCCGCAGGGTATCGAAGCGGTCGGCGCGGCCGGTGACAATTTTATGGACATAGGACTGGTGTCCGACATCAAATATGATATGGTCGCGCGGCGAATCAAATACGCGGTGAATGGCAAGCGTCAGCTCAACGACTCCTAAATTGGACGCGAGATGCCCGCCGTTTTTCGTGACGTGCTCCACAAGGAACGCGCGGATTTCGCCTGACAGAACGGAAAGCGCTTCCCGGTCAAGCGACCGCAGGTCTTCGGGGGAGTGGATATTCGGTAAATACTGAAAGGATTTCATGATGGTAGTTCTACGGTTCGCCGACAATCGGCGAAGCTCCCTGATACTTGATATATCAAGTATAACATAAAATTGTGAATAGACTGTTTCGTAAAACGAAAAATCCCGGCATTGGCTCTGCCGGGATTTCTGAATGGCTTCAAATCAGTTGTGTTCCTTGTAGGATGCTTCCATGTTGATGTAGATGCGGGAAATGAGATCCTGGAAAACCGCACGTTCTTTGTCGGTAAAATCAGCCATAGCTTCATTTTCGACAGCGTGGATCTCCTCCAGAATTTGCGCATTCATCTCCGCGCCCTTTTCGGTCAGGAAAACGCGGGTCAGACGCATATCGAGGTCATCGGTTTTGCGGGTGATGACACCGTCATGCTCCATCTTCTGAACGATCAGGCTGATGGTGGGTGCCTTCAGATGCGTTGCATGAATGAGATCAAGCTGAGAAACACCGTCGCGGATGGCAAGAGAGGCGAGCACACGGCGCGCACCTGCCTGTAAGTGATGATTCTGCGTCTTCTTTGCTACACGGTCATCCAGGAGTCTTGCGGCATCGGAAAGAATGCCGTAGGTGCTCTGTTTTTCGATGGTGGCAGACGATAAAGCCGAATCGCCGCCATTGATATCCTTTTTCAAGTTGGAAAACTCCTTTCCTAATACGGTCAAAAAATTGGTTTCGCTGTATATGATTACAGTATATCAAAAATATGTGAAAATGTCAAGCAACAATGGTTGCTTTTCAAATAACCTTCACATGGCAGTCACATGAACCGGAAGTTTTTTGAAAAATACGATTTATTTACAAAAAATACTGGATTTTTTTCAAAAAAGATGATATAATAAAAACATATGATGTGTTTTTCGCACAATTATTCGGATATAAGAAAGCTGGAATCTGTCAATGAAAATCAAATCAATCTCAGTTGTACTGGCAGGCACCATTCTGCTTGCTGCACTTTTTCTCTCCGCCTGCTCCGGGGAGCCGGAAAAGGATTATTCCGCCGATTCTGCTTATGCCGCCATCTTTACAGAAGAGGACGGCGCGCAGGAAAAAGAACTGAAAAATGTTCTTCTTGCCCATCTGGATGCCTACAACAACCGGGATGCACAAGCCTATTATGCGCTGTTTGACATGGAAAAGGAAGACTTCAATTTCAACGTCGCACAGCTGCAGAACATCTGGAACGCCTATCATATCACCTACACCCCCGAATCCATCGAGACCGCGTTCATCAATGAGGACAACGCGCAGGCGCTCATCACGATGACCTGCCGCGGGGAGGATGCCGCAACCGGGGAAGTCCTCTATTATTACCGCACAGAGCTGACCTATACGCTGGTGCGCGACGGGGACTGGTATGTTTCTCAGCAGCAGAACTCCGGCGAATACGACCTGATGGATACGCTGGAATCCGGTGCGGTGACGGAAACTGCCGCAGAATAACAGATAACACCCTCTCCGCCGCAGAACGCGGTTACAGGAGAGGGTGCTGTTTTTATCCGATTTCGTCAAGCAGGGATTCCAGCTCGTCCAGCGTGTCGGCGAACACACGGAGCGCGTTCTGCACGGTCTCGGGCTTGGTCAGGTCAACACCTGCGATCTTCAGCTCCTCAATCGGGTAATCGGAGCCGCCGGTGGAGAGGAATTTGAGATAACCGGATGCATCGCCCGAGGACAGAATCTGTTCCGCAATCGCAACAGCGGAGCAGAAGCCGGTCGCATACTGGTAGACGTAGAACGCATTGTAGAAATGCGGGATGCGCGCCCATTCGATGTCCTGCAGCTCGTTGACATACGCGCCGTCGTAGTACAGCTCATTCAGCTCCCGGTAGACCCGATTCAGCGTTTCTGCGGTCAGCGGGGTACCCGCTTTGTACATCTCGTGTGCCTTACGTTCAAATTCCGCAAACAGGGTCTGACGGAACACGGTCGTGCGGAAGCCTTCCAGCAAGTGGTTGAGAATATACGCGCGCTTCTTCTTGTCTGTCTCCGTTTTCAGAAGATACTTGGACAGAAGCACTTCGTTGACCGTGGATGCGACTTCCGCGACCATGATGCGGTAATCGTGATTTGCATAATCGTTTGCTTCGGAGGAGAAGTACGAATGCATCGCGTGACCGAGTTCATGCGCCATCGTATACGCATCGTCCAGCGTGTCGGTAAAGTTCAGGAGCACATACGGATGAACCCCGTATACACCGCAGGAGAACGCGCCTGTCGTCTTTCCCTTGTTCTCGTAGACGTCCATCCAGTGATTTTCATAAGCCTCGTCCAGAAGCTGTCCGTAGCGCTCCCCGAGCGGTGCAGTTGCCTTTTTCACAAGCGCCTTTGCTTCCTCATAGGAAACAGCAAAATCCACATCCTCGACCATCGGAACGTAAAGGTCGTACATGGTGAGGGTATCAAGGCCGAGCACCTTTTTGCGCAGGGCAAGGTACTTTTTCATCGTCGGAAGTCCTGCGTGGATGGCTTCGATCAAAGAATCGTAAACGGAGACCGGGACGTTGTTCGAGAACAGCGCGCGCTCACAGGCACTTGCGTATCCGCGGACGTCGGAATAGTAGGAATCCATCTTGACCGAACCCGAATACGTTGCCGCCAAGGTATTGATGTATTTACGGAATTCGCCGAAATACGCATCAAACGCCGCGTGGCGCACGTCTTTGTTTTTCGATTCGCGGAACACGTAAAAATTGACTTGGGTCAGATGAACCTCATCTCCGTTCTCGTCCTTGATTTTCGGGAACGTCATATCGACCGATTCAAACATATCAAAGGTGTTGGAGGACGACTGTGCCGCATCGCCGAGCATGGCGAGCATTTTTTCGCCTTTGGCATCCAGCGTGTGTGCGCGGCCGCGCGCGGTATCCTCGAGAATGTGGCGGTAGCCGGCAAGCGACGGGTCGTCCATATAGCGATCCAGGGTCGCGGGGTCGATGGACAGCACCTCCGGGTCAAAGAACGAGACTGCCGTCGAGAAGCTGACATAAAGATTGGTCGCTTTGCCCTCCATTGCCTGATAGGAAGCATCGCCGTTGTCGCCGGACTTGCACAGGGATGCGTACACATAGACCAGCTCCACCTTGCGCGAAGCCGCAAACAGCGTATCAAGGCCGTGTTTCAAAGACTGCACGGATGCGCCGAGCGTGCCCTCCAATGCCGGAAGAACGGCGACCAGCTCCTCCGCTTCCTTGTATGCCGCTTCCCACGCGGCGGTGTCAGGGAAGATGTGGGTCATGTCCCACATATACGCGGGGTTCATGTCTTTTCTTGCTTTGTATTCCATATTGTGAATGTAATCCTCCTTGTTATATCGGTACTGTCTTGCTTATATACTTATTATAACACGCAAAGCCGGGATTGTCAACGGGAAAGCATGACCGACACAAAATTTTTTGCCCGGAATCCGGACTTTTTTCAAAGAAACTATTGCTTTTTTGGGGAATATCATGTATAATGAATTGAAAGAATATTTTTTGCAAAGGATGGATACAACCGATGCTTACGTTATACCCCGTATTCTCCGATAATGCGCTGTTTCAGGCATCGTCCCGTCTGACCCTGCGCGGCACAGCGGATGCCGAAGTCGCCCTCTCCGCCGCCGTCACAAAGAACGGTACCACCGTTTCTGAGGGACATACTGCCGCGTGTGCGGACGGAACCTTTTCCCTGACACTGAACACACCGCCCGCGTCCTTTGACACCTATGAGATCACTTTGACGGGCAGCGGCGAGACCGCAGTTCTGCACAACATCCTGTTCGGGGAGTTGTGGATTGCGACCGGACAGTCGAATATGGAAATGGCAAACTATCATCAGCCGGAATGCCCGCAGATGCTGGATGCAATCAAGGAGTATCCCATCCGCGTTTATAATATTGCCTACCAGAAGGACGGAGCGGATCCGGAGCAGTTTTCCTATACGCCGGAAAACGACACACCCGGCAAGTGGCTTTCCGCATCCTGCGATGATCTGACATGGGTCTCCGCCTGCGCAACGGCATTCTGCCGCGATGTTGCCGCGTATTTCCGTGACCGGGGCAGGGAAGTCCCCGTCGGATTTCTGAACGTCTCCTGGGGCGGAACGCCCTGTTACGGCTGGATTCCGATGGACATTCTGAAAAACGATGCGCGGGTCATGCAGCTTCTGGAAAAACAGGGCCGTCTGCCGCTCTGTGAGAAATACAACTCGTTCGGCGGCGGAAACTTCCAGCAGCCTGCCGCGATGTACAACCGCAAGATCGCACCCGTCCGCGGACTGCGTGCGCGCGGGGTTCTGTGGTATCAGGGGGAAAACGAGGTCGGCATCGAGTGGAACGAACGCATTTACGCGCATCTTCTGCGGCTTCTGTACGGCAATTTCCAAAATGAATTTGCGGCAGATACCGCATCGTTCCCGTTTCTATCCGTGCTCATCTATCCGTGGGTCTACGGCGGCTCCGGGGAGACCATGCGCGGGTATGTCAATGAAGCGTTCGTCGAAACCGCAAAGGCGGAACCGGAGAAGTTCATCATCTGCCCGATCGACGACCTGCCGCCGGTCTGGGCGGCGAATCTTGACAACCATCCCATCCATCCGGCACACAAATACCGTGTCGGCGCCCGCATGGCAAAGCTTGCACTTGCCAATGTCTACGGAAACGGCGGTCAGCGCGCACCGGCAACGCTGGATTCCTGTGAGATCAGCGGAAGCCGCATGATTCTGCACTTTGCGGATGTGGGGTGTGGTCTTGAAGTCCGCGGCGGACACATTGACGGACTGTACATCGCCGGGGCGGACGGACACTATCTGCCGGCGGAATGTGAGATTCTCTCCGCCGATACAATGGCGGTGTGGCACCCGTATCTTGACGACCCGGTACACTGCGCATACGACATTTCCTCGTTTGCCTGCGGCGCGAATCTGTGGGCGGGCGATTATCCGGCGGCACCGTTTGCGACAGCGATCAAAGAACCCGGTCAGCTGAACATCGAAGCCATGCCGTTCCTCAATCCCGACATCACCCGCGTCTGGGAGGCGCACATCGACGCATCCGGTCGGCTGGATGTCTATTATCATCCGGTCTGGAAGCCGCTTGCGGGGTGTGAGGTCTGCCAGGACGATGCGTTTGCCGAGACCATTTCCGGCATGATGCATTCCGTGCGTGTTTCCGCCGAAACAGTTTCCTCCGGAAGCGCAACATTCGGCGCGTATGTTTCCTCAACCGAATACCACAGAATCCGCCTTTCGCGGTTTTCTGCAATGGAGATTGACCTCTATCACCGCGGAACGGTTTCGGGCTATCTCGAAATCGGGTATGCGCCGAAAGATGGTATGACGGTGACGGTACAGAGACCGCTTGCCGCGATTGACGGCGCACCGTACACGTTCCAGCGGTACAAAGCTGACCTTGCCGGGATTCCGGAGGGGATCATTGAAACGCTGAAATTCGTCTTTACGGTGGACGATCCCCAGAAGATGAACTATGTCAATGTTTCAAAAATCACATTGAAATAAAAATACAGAAAAACAGAAAGGAAAACAAGACCATGCTGCTTGCAAACGAACGTATCCCGAATGTTCCGATTTTTCTGTCCGGCGCACAGACAGCCGACCCCCAGTCGCCGGCGCTTTACGCCGCCAAGGAACTGCGGTATTATCTTGACCGCATGACATCCGCCTCGTTTGTCATCGAAGAAAACAAAGCCGACGTTCCCGGTATCTATGTAGGCGATATTGCGGGAATTGACGTTTCCGCGCTCGGTGACGACGGCTTCCGCATCGTGTCGACAGGTGAGAGGCTGTACATTGCCGGCGGTGTCCGCGGTGTTATTTACGGCGTGTATGAATTTCTCGAAACACTCGGCTGCCGGTTCTTTACGCACAACTGTGAAAAGATTCCTACAAAGCCGGAGCTGACAATTCCCGATGACCTTGACATCACGCAGAAGCCCATCGTCGAATACCGCGAGCACAATTATGCCGATGCGGTGCAGAATCCGCGTTTCTCGGTCAAGTGCCGCTTCAACGGTTCCTCCCATCGCATTCCGGCGCGGATGGGCGGTCATATGTCGTATGCGTGGTTTGTGCATACCTTTGAGCGGATGGTTCCGCCGTCCGTCTACGGGGAATCGCATCCCGAATATTATTCGCTCATCGACGGAAAACGTGTGGTGCGTGACGGCGGACGGACACAGCTGTGTCTGACCAATCCCCAGGTCTATGACATCTGCGTGGAAGCCGTCCGTGCGGCGCTGAAAGAGCGCCCCGATGCGCGCATCATCTCCATCTCCCAGAACGACTGGCACGGCAACTGTCAGTGTGAGAACTGCCGGAGAATCGACGAGGAGGAGGGTTCTCCTGCCGGAACACTTCTGCGGTTCGTCAACCGGATCGCCGAAGCGCTGGAAGACGAATTTCCGGATGTCATTTTCGACACACTTGCTTACAACTACTCCCGCCCCGCGCCGAAGATCACCCGCAACAGAAAGAACGTCTGCGTGCGCCTGTGCTCCATCGAAGCGTGCTTCTCCCATCCGTTTGAGACCTGCGACGACGAATCCCGCAACGTCATCCGTCCGGACGGCGCGAAAGCTAACTTCATCACCGACCTGCGCGACTGGGGCAAGATCTGCGACCGGATGTACATCTGGGATTATACTACCTGCTTTGCGCATTATCCGACCCCGCATCCCAACTGGCGCGTGCTTCAGCCCAATATCCAGGCGATGGTCAGAAATAACGTCAGGGGCATTTTTGAGCAGGCAAACGGCGCATCCCGCGGCGGTGTCGATTTCAACGAACTGCGGCTGTACCTGATCTCCAAACTGCTCTGGGATCCGTGGTGTGACATAAAAAAGCACCGCGATGAGTTTATGGAATACTATTATGGCGATGCCGCGCCCGCGCTGAACGAATATCTCGAGCTTCTGTGCGACACCGCTGACCGCGAAAACATCCATGTCGGCTTCAACGACAATCCGACCCATGCGTTTTTGCGAGAAGAACTGCTCGACCGCTACGACGTTCTCTTTGACAAAGCGGCATCCGCCGTTGCCGGAGATGCTCTGCGGCTGTGGCGCGTGGAGAAGAATCGTCTTTCCATCCGCTGGGTGCGTTTAAAGCGCAGAACGATGCTTGCGGGCAAATACGATCCGGAGGAGATCAACCGCTTCTTTGCGGACTGGCGCGCGTTCAATTTGTCCCGCGTGGACGAATGGTGCAACATCGAGACCTCGCATCGTGCGCTGATCGAGGGCAAATGGCGCGGCGTGGAATATTTCGACCACTGGACCGGGGAAGAACCGGAGCTGTTCTGATGCTTTCGCACTGATAAACCTATATTGCAAGAGCTGCCGTATCGTCTGGTATGGCAGCTCTTTTTGGTGTTATGATTCTTTGATTGTGATATTACCGCTCGTTGTGGTGACCGTACAGGTTCCGCCCTCCGGGTCGGATGCAGGAACGCGGACATTGCCGCTCTTGGTACTTGGATTGTAGATTTTTCCTGTGAGGAACGCGCCGTCAACATCGCCGCTGTTCGTTTTGATCTCGATCTCCGCAGCATCGCAGTCCTCAAAACCGATGTCACCGCTGACGGATTTCAGATACAGGCGCGTTGCTTTCAGATTTTCAAGTTCGATCTCACCGGAGGTGGTGTTGACCGTAATGCCCATCGCGCCGGACATCTCCGACAACTCGATCTCACCGCTGGTCGATTCGATCTTGGCGGAATATTCAATGTAACCGCTGGAAACGGAGATATCGCCGCTTGTAGTATCAATTTTTAGAAGCGGTGTTATGGCATTGTGTACGGTCACGTCGCCGCTGACGGTTTTCAGCCACAGATTGAATGTTTCCTCACCGTCGTCTTCGCTTCCGGGCTGACTTCCCTCGATGATGTCCGCCTGACACCGGAGGCTTCCGCTGGTGCTTTCCAGCCGGATGCGCTCGGCACAAAGACCGTCCGGCAGGGTGATGTCGCCGGAGAGGGTCGTTACGTTCAATGTTTTATATTCCTTTTCCGGCAGGGAAATGGTGATGCCGTCGTTGCCCAATGAAAAGGAGATGGAGATATGCTCATACCACGGGCGGTTGTCCTCGCGGGTGATGAGGAGTGTGCCGTTTTTGACCGTAATGTCCGTTGTGATGCCGTCGCTGTCGAAGCTTGTGACGGTGGTTTCGTCATTGTCCGACAGAACGAACGTGACATTGGAATCAAAGCCGCTGATTTTCATGGAATCAAAGCGCTCTGTGACGGCGGTCGTTTTCTTGTCAAAGGTCACGGTATTGATCTTCCGCAGGTCAAAGCCGACACTGACCGCCGTGCAGAACAGAACCAGAAGTCCTGCAAGGATGCAGATAACAGCCGCCATCAGCGTTCGTTTGGTGGATGTTTTCATATAGTTGTCCTCCCGTGAATCAAATCAATGGAATATCCCGGACGGTGTGCCGGAAAGCAGACGCAGGATGCCGCCGAGCAGCCACGCAAGTCCGCGGAACACAAGAACCGTGAGCAGAACAGCACCGATGCACAGAAGCGCGCCGCCGATGAGAAACGCGAACGCCGCACCGCCCGTCGTACACACAACGATGAATGCCGCCGGAATGCACGCGATCACCGCCATCGTGATGCCGACGGTGCAGATCAGTGCCGCAAGCAGAATGACACCTGTAATCATAAATTTCAACATATTGCAGACCTCCTGTCAATAGAAAATGGCACGCAGACCGCCGAAAATGAAGTGCATCATGCCGCTGAACAGCCACGCAAGTCCGCGGAACATGAGTCCGCAGAGCAAGGCAATCCCGATGCAAAGAAGCCCGCCGCCGATGGTGAACGAGAATGCCGCGCCGCCTGTCGTATACAACAGCACGAACGCCGCGGGAATGCACGCGACCCCTGCCACGGCAATGCCGACCGTGAGTGCCAGCACCGTGATGACGACGGCACCCGCGACAATGATCAGTGACAGCAAGACGATGAACGCCGCCAGTGCAAGCGAAGCCCAGACGGGAGAGGTGAGGATGAGCAGAACAACCGCCCAGACGGGGAAGCGGATATAACCGCGCACCGGAGCCGGCTCGGATGTCACCTCCGCCGTTGGGAGTTCCGTCTGTTCTGTTTTCGTGGTGGAATCCGGGATGTGATTGGCGGAAGCGGTGCTGTCAGTGCCAGTTTCCGCGCCAATGCCGCAGGCGGTATTGATCTGCCCGATGATTTCCGACCATGTGCCAAGTACCGCGACCGCATCCTCCTCGGACACGCCCTCTTCCATTGCTTCGTCGATCATTTCCGAATAATATTCCAGCAGTTTCTCAAGCTCATGCGGAATAAAGCCGCAGCCCTCAGCGTGTGCGCGGACCGCCGTGAGAAAGTCCTGTTTCGTCATTGTTCCGTCGTCTCCTTTGTTACAAATTGGTAGATTGCCATGATCTCTTTCCATTCCTCCGTGAATGCGGCAAGTCTTGCCCGTCCCATGTCGGTTAAATGATAATACTTGCGGAGCCGCCCGTTGTGCTCCACGGAATAAACCGTCAGGCAGTTCGCCGCTTCCAGCCGTCTGAGGATCGGATACAGCGTGGACTCGGAAATGCTGACATAAGGCGTGATCTCCTTGATGATGTTATAACCGTAGGAGTCCTTGTTTTTGATGGCCGCCAGAACGCAGATGTCAAGCAGACCACGTTTCATCTGATTGTCCATTGAACACTCCCTCCTTACACATAATATTATACAACACATAGTATTGTTTGTCAAGAGGTATCCTGTAATTTCCGAAAAAAAGCCCTCTCCGGGGAAAAATGATCTCCGGAGAGGGGGGGATTGATGTGGCTGAGATACGAAAAAGATTTTGTACATCCGTCCCGAATTGACGGTATGCGTGAAAATATTTACAAGATTAAACCGGTAAATTCAGCGCATACCCTGCAATGATGCCGACCACAGCCGAAATGCAGATGATCAGAATCGGATGCAGTTTCTTTTTGAATGTCAGAAACAACATGACAGCGAACAAGACAAGCGAAATATAGAAAGAAATACTGCCGAACACCGCGGTCGTGTAGCCGTCCGGGAAAAAGACCGTTGTGCCGATGGTGACAACGGCAGATGCGATCAGACCGATGGCGGCGGGTTTGAGGCCGGACATACAGCCCTGAATGACCGTCGATTTCTTGAACGCATCGTAGCATTTTGCGACGATCAGGATGATGATAAACGACGGCAGAACGACACCGAGCGTTGCGCAAACCGCACCGAAAATGCCGCCCATCTGATTACCGACATAGGTTGCAATGTTGATGGCAAATGGGCCGGGGGTCGATTCGCTGACGGCGATGAAGTTGACGATCTGCTCGGAGGGAAGCCAGCCTTTGTTTTCGACCTCCGCCTGGATGAGCGGAAGCATCGCATAACCGCCGCCGAACGTGAACGCACCGATGAGGAAGAACGTATAAAACAATTCAAAGTAGATCATTTTTGGTCAAGCCTCCGTTTGTTTACAAGCGTGGTGATGAGACCGAACACGGCACTGCAGATGATGACGACCATGACGTTTAAGTCAAAGATCGCCGCACAGACAAAGGCAAACACCATGACGATGTAGGAAACGATCCCCTTGGGGCATTTTTTGTACATGGACACAAACGCCTTGACGATCAGCGCAAGCACGCCTGCGCGGATGCCGTAGAACGCATACTGCACCGCACGCAGCTCCTGGAACTGCGTCAGCACAAACGAGATCAGCGTAATGACGACGAACGACGGCAAGACAACGCCGAGCGTTGCGAGCATTGCGCCGAGAACACCCGCGGTGCGGTAACCGACGAATGTCGCGGAGTTGATGGCGATGGGGCCGGGGGTAGATTCGGCGATGGCAATGATCTCGAGAATATCGTCATCGGAGATCCATTTTTTATTTTCAACGGTTTCCTTCTGGATCAGCGGGATCATCGCATATCCGCCGCCGAAGGTAAAGCCGCCGATTTTCATAAAGGTCAGAAACAGGGGCAAAAGCCGCTTACTGCGGTTTTCTTGTTCGCTCATAAAGACTCTGGTAACTCCTTTCGGGTTTGACACTGATATATGCGGGTCGGATGATCTTACCCGCATTCTGGATTTCTTCGATTCTGTGTGCGCTCCAGCCTGCAATTCTGGATACGGCGAACAGCGGCGTGAACAGCTCGTTCGGCAGTCCCAGCATCCGGTAGATCATACCGGAATAAAAGTCCACGTTTGCGGAAACGCCTTTGTACATCTTCCGCTTTTCCGCGATGACCTCCGGTGCAAGACGGGCAACGGTTTCATACAGCGCATATTCCTCCTCGCACCCCTTTTCGGCGGCAAGCTCACCGGCGCAGACACGCAGGATGTCGGCGCGGGGGTCGGATTTGGAATACACCGCATGACCCATACCGTAGATCAGACCGGCACGGTCGAACGCCTCCCGGTTCAGAAGACGGACAAGATAATCCCGCACCGCACCCTCATCGCCCGGGTCGGAAACCGCCGCGCGGAGATCGTCGAACATTCCGACGACCTTGACGTTCGCACCGCCGTGGCGCGGGCCCTTTAAGGAACCGAGTGCCGCCGCGATCGCCGAATACGTATCGGTGCCGGAAGAGGTCACGACATGGGTGGTGAATGTGGAATTGTTGCCGCCGCCGTGTTCGGCATGGAGAACCAAAGCAAGATCGAGAACACTTGCTTCCAGCGCAGTATATGCGCCGTCCTCTCTCAGAATGCCGAGCAGACTCTCCGCCGTGGATTTTCCGGGGACGGGCAGGTGGATGAACAGACTTTTTCCGAGATGGTAATGCTGAAAGGACTGGTAGCCGTAGACCGCCAGCATCGGGAAGACCGCGATGAGCTGAAGGCACTGCCGCAGGACATTCGGAATGGAAATGTCATCGGGATTGTCGTCATAGGCATACAGTGCCAATACACTGCGGGACAGGACATTCATCATATCGCGCCCCGGTGCCTTCAATATCATATCGCGGACAAAGGAGGTCGGCAGGGAACGGTATTCGCCGAGTACCCTGGAAAATGTATTCAGCTGTTTTTCGTCCGGAAGCTCCGAAAACAGAAGCAGATACACGGTCTCTTCAAAGCCGAACCGGTGGTCGCGCATGAAGCCGTTCACAAGGTCACGCACGTTGTAGCCGCGGTAGTAAAGCTGACCCTCGCACGGAATCTCGGTTCCGTCGGGCGCGATTTCCTTTGCCTTGATACGCGAAATTTCGGTAAGACCCGTGACGACACCGTTGCCGTCCATGTCACGCAGTCCGCGGAACACATGGTGTTCGTTGTACATTTCCGGGCGGATGGCGTTGTTCTTCTGAGAAACATCTGCCATTTTCTGAATATAAGGGGTAATATCGGAATACGAATACATTGCTTTCTCCTTTTTGTTATATTTTTTGCATTTGGTATCATCGAAATTCCTGCTTTCCGCGCAGAAACCAATGATGTCAGACCAAAGAAGAAAATACGGAAAACAGGAGAGGGAAGTGTTATCGCTCAGACTTGCCGCCGTGCGGCACCCGGTGTCGCATCAAGGTTTTATGAAACCGAGGTCAGCGCACGATACGGAATGTCCGATTTATTTTCAAACTTCTTCAAAGAAAAATTCCTTTGCCTGACCGATCTGGCGCAGCTGGTCGCAGAGGTTGATGCCGGCATTCATCAGGCGTGCGCCGGACGCACGGAGATTCAGCGCTTCGCAGAAGTAGGTCTTCTCGGGGTCAAGACCCTGCATCCGGACGAACAGGTTCTGGTTGAACACGCGCTGGAATGTTGCAACGGTCAGAAGCGCCTGCTTCTTGTCGCGGGAAACATAACTCCAGATGGAACGGCTCTGATTTCCGTCATACGGGGAAACGATGCGGTACAGATCACCATAGTGGATGGTATCGTAATACTTGTGATAGTTTGCGACCTGCTGCTTGACGAGTGCCTTTTCCTCCTCGGAGAAGGTTCTGGGGTCCATTTCATAACCGAACGTGCCTGCCATTGCAACACAGCCGCGCATATTGTAGTCGGAAATGTTGTCCCGGTGGGAGACGTGCGCGCCCATCGTGGATGCCGGATAGCATAGGGATGTGCCGTACTGGATGCGGCAGCGGTCGATGGGATTCGTGTTGTCGGATGCCCAGACCTGCGGAGAATACGCAAGCCAGCCCGCATCGAAGCGTCCGCCGCCGCCGGAGCAGCTTTCCAGAAGCAGATCAGGATATTTCTTGACGAATTTTTCAAGGAACTCGTACAGACCGAGCATATAGCGGTGGTAGAATTCCAGTCCGTGCTCGGCATCGAGCAGGGCGGAGCCGGCTTCGGTCATGTTGCGGTTGAAGTCCCACTTGACATAGTCAATGTCATAATTGTCAAGGACAGAGGACATCTGTTCAAAGATGTTGTCGCGGACATCCTTGCGCGAGAAGTCGATGATATATTGCTGACGGCCCTCGGTCTCCGGTCTGCCCGGAACGTGGATGTGCCAGTCGGGATGGGCGCGGAACAGGTCGGAATCAGGGCTGATCATCTCCGGTTCGTACCAGATGCCGAATTTCAGACCCATTGCGTGGACGGTATCGGTCAGACGCTTCAGATCCAGCTTCTTTTCATAAATATACCAGTCGCCAAGCGAATTGGTATCGTTGTCGCGGCGGCCGAACCAGCCATCGTCCATGACAAGCATTTCGATGCCAAGCTCCTTTGCGCGTTCCGCAAACGCGATGAGCTTATCGGTGTCGAAATTGAAATAAGCCGCTTCCCAGGAGTTGATGAGCAGGGGACGCTTGGTGTATGCCCACTTTTCGGGGATCAGATGGTCGAGATACAGCCGGTGGAACGTGCGGCTCATCTCGCCGAGTCCCGCACCCGAATAAACGAGCACGCATTCCGGTGTCCGGAAGCTGTCGCCGGGCTTAACCTCCCACAGAAAATCGTGGTCATTAATACCGGCGACAAGGCGTGTGGTACAGCCCGCATCGACCTCCGCGGAAATCGTGAAGTTGCCGGAATAAACCAGATTGACGGCGTAGACCTCGCCGTGCGTTTCATCCGTGCCGTGGGTGGCAAGGGCGGCAAAGGGGTTGTGGAAGTGTCCGGAGGCACCGCGCTTGGAGGAAATGGACTGATTTCCGTGTTCCAACGGCGTCATGGAGAGGGCGCGTTCCTGGCAGTGCTGACCCCAGAGGTGGATCCAGTCGTAATCCATCGAATGGATGTCAAGACACAGCGATGCGGCGGTATCGACCTTGAACGCCTTGTCGCCGTCGTTTTTGATATCGACCGAGCGAACGATGGCATCCAGTTCGTCAAATACCGTGTAATACAGTGTGACGACCGCGTTCGTGTACGGGTCGCGTGCGACCAGCTCCAGCGTTTCCGCGCTGTTCTCATCCGCATACAGGGAGGGAAGACCGTCGATGCGCGGCTTGCCGCGGTAGATCTTATGGCTCTCGTAACGGATGTCGGTGACGGTGTTGCCGTCCGCGTTCAGAATGGCAAGTGCCGCGGTTCTGTAATCGCCCGCACCGTTGGTCGGATATTCCATCGGCGCATTGCCGGGATAAAATGCGGGATAGCCCGCATCTCTGACCGCCTTGTTGTAGGGGATGAACGATGCCTGATAGCCGCGGTAGTATTCGCCTGAAAAATCCTCCCCTGCGGGAATCTTTGCGCCGTAGTAGAGGTGCAGAATGTATCCGCCCTCAAAAATGCCGATGACATAGCTGGAATTCTTTGCATCCAGCTGGAAATTCTTCGTTTGTTCGTTGTAGATAATAGACATGATGCTACCTCAGAAAATTGGAATTCAATACACTCATTCGCCCGCGATGGACATCCCGGGAACCAGCACGTCGGGGGAACCGATCTGGGAGAAGCCCGGTGCTTTCATTTCCAGCACATTGTCGATGGCGGAGATCTGCTTTAAGAGTTCAAAGAAGTTTCCGGCGACGGTGAAGGACTTGACGGGTGCGCCGATCTTGCCGTCCTCGATTAAGAAACCGGCGGACTCGATGGAAAAGTCGCCCGTGACGGCGTTCGCACCTGCGTGGAAGCCTTTCATTTCGGTGACGTAAATGCCGTTTCCTGCTTTTGCAAACAGCTCGTCGCGCGTCATCTCGCCCGGATTGATATAGAACGAATACGCGCGGGTGCCGATGGAAGCCGCACTTCTCGATGCGTTGCCGGTGGTCTCCACGCCGTCCTTCTTGGCGGATGTCAGATTGTAGAGAAGCGTTTTCAGAACGCCGTTTTCGATGACATTCTTGCACCGTGTCGGAACGCCCTCGCCGTCAAAGGGAATCTGCATGGGATTCTTTTCATAGAACGGGTTGTCGGTGATCGTGATGCAGTCGGCGGCGATCGTCTCCCCGACCTTTCCTTTGAGCAGGGAGAGTCCTTTCTGCGCGTTCTCGGCGTAGAACGTGGAGAGGAACGTGGACAGCATCGCTTTCATTTGCTTGTGGTCGAAAATGACGTTGTATTTCCCGGTTTTGACAAGGCCCGCACCGAATTTCGCATCGGCGCCGGCGACGACTTTATCCGCGATGGAGACAAGTTCTTCCCGGTTGTCCTCACCGAAGTGATTGTAAAGGAAATCGTAATCGTACTGCTTTTCCTCGCCGTTGTCGAGCAGTGCCTGCAAATATTCGCCGCAGTTGCCGACGGAAATGCCAAGATCCAAGCCTTTCGAGTTGAACAGTCTGACCGTGGACTGTCCGGCAAACGCACCGCATTCGGTACCGTCCGCCATGCGCTTGTCTGCCGCATAAATGATGTCGCGGCACTTCATCGCCTCATCGCGGATAACGGCGGCGGTGGGCATTGTAAACTGCACCGCGGGGACGGTGTGATAGTCTTCCTTTGTTGCGCCGCCGAAGATGATGGCTTCTTCGTCCTTTTCAATGCAGGCGGCGTTGACGGCGGCACGGGCGACCAGTGCGTCCATTTCCGCTTCGTCGAGTGCTTCGGTGGAAGCGTAGCCGATCTTTCCGTCCACGATGCAGCGGTACAGAAGCATTCCGCCGACAGAGGAGGAAAAGGCGCTGATCTCGTCGCGGTAGGTCTCCGCGCTGATGCTGGCATCCTCGGAATAGTACAGCTCGTATTCGGTGATGCCGCGCGCTTCGGAGGAAGTCTTGATGATGTTTTTCAGTAAATCAAATCTTTCCATGAATCATTCGCTCCTTTCGTACACTTATCTGCCGCCGACGGTGATTTCGCTGACACGGATGAGCGGCTGACCAACGTCCGTTGGGATGGAACCGGAGGCAGAGCCGCACATTCCCTGACCGGTTGCCATATCGGTGCCGACCATGTCGATGTTCTGCAGAATCTCGGAGCCGGTGCCGATGAGGGATGCGCCGCGGACGGGTTCACAGATCTTGCCGTTCCGGATGAGATAGCCCTCGCTTACCGCAAAGTTGAATGCGCCCGTGACCGGGTTGACGGAGCCGCCGCCCATTTTCTTTGCGTACAGACCGTATTCGATGGAGGAGATGATGTCCTCGTTTCTGTCGTTTCCGGCAGCAATATAGGTGTTGGACATACGGGAAGTGGGATCATATTCGTAGGACTGACGGCGGGAGGAGCCGTTGGCTTCCATGCCCATGCGGCGGCCGTTCAGCTTGTCGATCATATACGATTTCAGAATGCCGTTTTCGATGAGGATCTTCTTCTGGGACGGGTTGCCCTCGTCGTCGATGTTGAAGGAGCCCCATGCGTTTGCGATCGTGCCGTCGTCGATGGCGGTGACCTTTTCGTTGGCGATCTTCTGACCGAGCTTACCTGCCATCTGAGACATTCCCTTTGCAACGGAGGTGGCTTCCAGCGAATGACCGCACGCTTCGTGGAAAATGACACCGCCGAAGCCGTTTTCAATGGCAACGGTCATCTTGCCGGCGGGGCAGTAGCCTGCATTCAGGTTGACCATCGCGGAGCGCGCGGCTTCGGTGCCGATGGATTCGGGAGAGATCATGTCGAACAGTTCCAGACCCATACGTCTGCCGGGTGCATCGGAACCGGACTGGTTTTCGCCGTTCTTGCTTGCGATGGCGGAGACGGCCATGCGGGTGCGGATCTGCCGGTCCTCGGTCAGAAGTCCGTCGGAGTTGGCGATGAGGATGTTGTGATCAACGTCGAGCAGGTTCGCCGTGACCTGGGAAATGTCCTCGTGGTAATTTTTCGCCGCGAAATAGCCGGCTTTGAGCAGGTCGATCTTCGTCTGCTTCTTGGCAGTATCGGGAACGAGTTTGATCGGATGGATGTCGCCGAAGCGGCGTTCCGTTAAGTGAACGTCAAGTACTGTCGGCTTGTCCGAGATGACATCGGCGACCTGTGCGGCACAGCGCAGAAGTCCCTCACGGGTCAGGTCGATGGTGGATGCGCTGACACAGCGGACACCGAGCAGTGCGCGGATACCGACACCTGAAACGGTATGGTCCGTGATGCTGTCGACCTTGCCGTCGATCATATACACGGAATTGGTGCGGGTGTTTTCCGCAAAAATTTCCGCGAAGTCCGCGCCCGTGGACATGGCACAGGCAAGAACTTCTTCCAGAAGTGCTTTTGAAATCATAGAATGGTTCCTTTCTTGGTAATGAAAATTTCAATGTATATAGTATACCATATTTTTTTGGATTTGAAAATAGGTTCCTTTGAATATTTGGTAAATTTTCTCCGCATTTGGAGTTTTTGGCAGAGAAATCGGAAACATTCGCCGGATTTTACGGTTTTTTTGCAGGAAATCCCTTGACAAACCGCATGAAAATAATTATAATAATAAATGGAAGTGTATAAAAGGAGGGATGCACGTGTATCCCATCGGATATTTTGATACTCCCATCGGTACGCTCTGCGCAATGGAAGAGGACGGCTGTCTTGTACGTCTGTCGCTTGTGCCGGAAGAGGACAGTACGCAGACACCGCCGCGGTCGTCTCCGCTTGCCAAAACGGTCGGGGAAGCACTCAAAAACTATTTCAGCGGTTCACTGTCTGCGTTTGACAGGATTCCCGTCCGGCTTTGCGGAACCGATTTTGAAAAACGTGTCTGGGAAGCCCTGCGGCACATCCCGTTTGGGCAAACCCGCACCTACGGGGACATTGCGTGTGAGATCGGATCGCCGAAAGCGTTCCGTGCGGTCGGCGGTGCCTGTCACAGAAATGAACTTCTGCTCGTTGTTCCGTGTCACCGTGTGGTCGGTGCCAAAGGGCATCTGACCGGGTTCGCGTGCGGACTTGACAAAAAAGAAATTTTAATCAACCATGAACAGAATTACAAATCCAAAGGAGAAAAACAGAAATGAAACAGACCATCAGAGAAGCCTCCGCTGAGCGGATCCTCGTTGCCGCGCACCGCGGCGTATCCGGCGGCAATATTCCGTGCAACACGCTTGCCGCATATGAAATCGCACTGCGCCAGGGCGCGGACATCGTCGAAATCGACGTTTCCATCACCGCGGATAAGCAGCTGTATGTATTCCATCCCGGAATGGAACCGGCGCACCTGCGCTGTCAGACCTACTTAAAGGACATGACTGCCGCGGAAGTGGACGAAAAGCGATTCGTCAACCAGGACGGCGTTCCGACAACGGACATCATCAGCCGGCTCGACGATGTGCTGGAACTCATCAAGGGACGCGCATATGTCAACATCGACAAATTCTGGACGGCAATGCCGGAGATCACGGAAGCGGTCCGCCGTCACGGTATGGAAAACGACGTCATCGTCAAGACCTCCGCCGACCCGAAGTGGTTTGACATGGTGGAGCAGATTGCGCCGGAGCTGCCGTATATGCCTATCATCAGCGACACGGATAACTGCACCGAAGCACTGCTCGGACGGAACATCAATTTCATCGGCGCGGAGGTTCTGTTCAAGACCGAGGAATCGCAGACCGCGACGCCGGCATATGTAAAATGGATGCACGACAAGGGACTTCTGCTCTGGGCAAATTCCATTGTCTACAACTACAAAGCGGTGCTTTCCGCAGGACACAGCGACGATGCGTCCCTGACGGGCGATCCGTACACCGGCTGGGGCTGGCTTGCAGATCACGGATACGACATCATCCAGACCGACTGGACACTGCCCGTGAAGATGTACCTTGACGAAACAGGGAAGCGGTTCCGCTGATTTCCGACATGAAGACGGTACAGACACCGGCTTGTCCTTATTGCGGTTCCCATCGGATTGAAAAAGGGATCGTCTGGGGGAAGTCCGCGGAGGGCGGTCATGTGGGACTGAAATACAATGCCGGACTTTTTACCGGAATTGAAAAGGTTTATTCGGATTTGTGCCTTGACTGCGGCTCGGTTCTCCGGACGTATATCAAGGAAGATCCGGAGATCAACTGGGTCAAGAACTGACAACATATAGTTTTCCGGGTGGTTTCGGCGAGGAAATCACCCGGAATTGTTGTCTTATAGTGTTTTTGGGAATTTTATCCGCTGTTTACGAATAAGTTCGCGAATCATAAACAGCGTTTACAATTTGAGCTGCGGAGCGTGTTCCAGAAGATACTGTTCCGCTTCTTCCGACCAGAGGCCGCCGTGCGCTTTGGTGATGCGGTCAAGCTCCGCAAACATCGGATCCTGTTTTCCGCGTTCCTCAAATTCGGACAGCGCGACGATCGGCAGGTCGATGGATGAATAGCAGACCTTTTTGGCGCCGGAGGGGTGTTCCATTGCAAAGACAGCTTCCTTTGCGGCGTTCAGTCCCATGATGTGTGAGACCATGATGCTGGGGTCGAGGATGCCGTTTTCGATCAGACGGATGGTATCCCAGGTATCCTGCGTGGTACTGCCTGCTGTGCCGACGACATGAACGCCGTCATAATGGATGCGGTACAAATTGAGCGATCCCATCAATCCGTGATCGGCAGGGCCGGCAAAGAAATTGACGCATCCGTCGATGCCCGCGACCGTTTCCGCCATCGTGAACAGTCCCGGCACAGGAACCATGACGAAAACATCGTCAAATCCCGTTCCGCCGGTCAGCGCACGGAGCGTTTTTGCCGGGTCTTCCATATCTGCGGTGTTGACATAACGCAAGTCACAGCCGTTTTTCCATGCCATATCGGGCGTATAACGGGCGGCGGCATCTGCAAGCCTCTCGCCGTTGATATCCGTGACAACGACCATAGATGCTTCGCCGTAGGATGCGGCGAGCGCGGCGCAGGCAAGTCCCATCGGTCCGGCACCGCCGAGAATTGCGGTTTTTCCGCCTTTTTTCGGGCCGTTGATGCGGGTGCAGTCGATAGGGTCTTCATGGTACAGTCCCTTGAACCCGCGCAGAACACAGCCGATGGATTCGACAAGCGATCCCTTATAATAGGAATCGCCCCGGTACGGGATCAGACAGCCGCGGTCAAGCACGACCTTCGGTACGATGACATACGTAGCATTCCCGCCGATGTATTCATAGGAATAACCGGGATCATACAGATTTTCCAGTTTCAGTGCTGGCTGAACGATAACTTTGTCGCCTTTGTGCCAGGCATCGGTGAGGTTTCGACCAACCTCGATGACCTCACCGCACATTTCGTGACCGATGATGATCGGATTGGTCGCAACATTTTCGGGAACCCGTTTGTGACCAGAACCCTGCTTCACGGCTTTATAGGTGGATGCGCATACAGTGTCGGAAAAAACGCGCATCAGAATCTCGTCCTCTGTGATGGCGGGAAGCGAGAACGCTTCCAGACGCAGGTCATTGGCGCCGTACAGGCGCAGTGCGATTGTTTGCATAGAATCAAACTCCCCCTTGACATTTGATGTCGGATGTTGTATAATAGAAGATATGGATGATGACAGTTTGTCGGATATATCTATTGTATCAGAAATCCGCGGATTTGTCAAGGCGATGCGCGTATCTGCACGCAAATTGTATGTTAATTGCACGAAAAACAGAAAGGACAGGGAGCAGAATCAACATGAAAAATCTGACAATGACGGAGGCACAGGAAATTTTCCGCACGCACGGTCTGCCGTGGGAACATTTGCAGCTGTCCGCGGTCGGCTTCCGCAATCAGGTGTGGATGGGCGAAACCGCAGTGCTCAAGGTATACGGGGATGACAATCTTGCAGGCGGAAAGCTGGAAACGTGGTTTTATAAGATAGCGCAGCCGGCATATGCACCAAAGCTGCTGGCGGCAGGACAGGATGGAGACTGGATTCTTCTGGAACGGATTTATGGAACCGGTTTGTTCCGGCTGTGGCGGGATTACAGTGAAGAACAGCGGGAAAACGCAGTTCGTAAAATTGCTGAAATCGCGCTGTCGGTCTCGCAGATTCCGTGGGCAGAAGCCACGCAGTGGATCCCGGTTCCAGCGGATATATCCGCTGCGGATTTCGGCGCGGAATTTCTTTGCGAGGTGGAACGGCTCTACTGCGCACTTTCGGCACAACATGCCATAAAACCGGAGCTTGGCGCGCGTGCGATGGCGTATGTACAGGAAAATATCGGTGTTTTTGACGACCGGTCGTTGTTTCTGGTATACAACGACCTGCATTTTGACAATCTGCTTGTAACGGAAGACGGCAGAATGGTGCTTCTGGACTTTGAAATGCTGGCGATTGCACCCAAAGACCTTGTGCTTGATGTCTGGCAGCGGATGCTCATTCATCCGTTCACTTATGCAAACGAAGAAGATCACGAGCATACGCATCCCTGTGATTATGTGCATCTGCTTACGTGGATGAAACGGTATGCGCCGTCGCTGTTTTCACATCCTGCGGTGCGGAAACGGGTGAATTTGTACGGTATCCGGTATGAATTTGACATTTTGCAGGAATACCCGATGGCAGAGTGGCCGATGGAGCGGCTGGAGGTGTATCTGCGGGAAGATTTGTGGTGATTTTATATCCTATTTAAGAATATGAGGTTGTGTGGAATGCGATTTTCACACAGCCTTTATTTATGTTTGTGCATATTCCCGCGCGGATTTTCATACGATGTGACTGGAAACGGCTCTGTTCTGATAACCTGCCAACGGTAAATGATGTGTGATTTCAGAGGTATCGGGCAGAGCCGATGAAATCGGTAATCGTTAGGAGATCGCTTATGGATGCAATCAGAGAACGTGTGGAAACCCTCGGACGATATATCTGCGACACGCACGCAACGGTGCGCGAGACCGCAGGAAAATTCGGAATATCCAAATCCACGGTTCACAAGGATATGACACAGAAGCTTCCGGAATACAATGCGGCGCTGTCCGCGGCGGTCAGGAGTGTTCTGGAAGAAAACAAAGCGGAACGGCATCTGCGCGGCGGTGAAGCGACACGGCTGAAATATGAGAGGATCCGCCAGAAAACCGAGGATGAACGACGGGATGAACTTCGCTGAATCGCATATCACAATCACTCACAGCGGATGAAAATCTTTTCCGACAGGCGCATATGACAGGTTTCCCGCGCCGGATGGTGTATACTTATTGTGACGGAAGCAAACGGAAACGGAAGTGATAAGATGCAAACGGTAACGGTATGGGGCGAGGTTTTGTTCGCCATTGACTTTTCGATGGATTTCTGCGCGTTGTATTTTGCAAGACGACTGCTCGGGCGGACAGTTTCGGGCAGGCGGACAGTATTCGGAGCATCGTTTTGCGCGGCGGTCGGTGTGGCGCTGGTGTCAGCAGGATTTCCGGCACTCTGGGAAATGCTTCTTTGTATTCTGACCGCCGCCATCGCTTACCAGATGACGGAACCGGAGCACCTGATGCCGGGCCAATTATTAAACGGTGTTTTATTATTTGTTTTTCTGGAAGCTGCTGCCGGAGGGCTTATGACCGCCGTGTTTTCGATGCTGAACCGCTGGTTTTCGGGTGCCGGAATCACGCTTTCCGACAACGGGACACGGCGGATGCTGTTCTGGCTTTCTGTGGGGGGACTGTGTATTTTGTTCAGTGTGATTTTCCGTATTCTCGGCGGGCGCGACTGCAAAATCCTGGAATGCACGGTCGGTATCCGCTTCGGCGACCGTCACATCCGGTATCCGTGTATCGGCGACACCGGAAATCTCCTCCGCGAACCAATCTCCGGTCTTCCGGTGCTTGTTATGCCCCAAACGTCTCTGACCGAGCTTGGCATATCCGCGGATGCGCTGTCCGCAGGGCAGATTCCGCACAGTCGTCTTGTTTCCGCAAAAACCATATCCGGCGAAAATACACTCTATTGGGCGATTCATCCGCCGGAGATACGGGTTTATATGACAGATTCCGTACATCTGAAAGATGTGGGACATCCAGAGGATGTGGTACAGTCGGAAGATGCTGTCCTGAAGTCTCCGGAGGTATCATCCGGAAAACGCATTGACGGATATGTGATTTTTTCACCGAACACGGACGGAAAAGGCATTCTGCCGGTGTCGCTGTTGAACCTATGAAAACTGCATTTAAAATGAAAGAAAGGATGTTTATGATGACAAAATCTGTACTTGGAAAGAAATGGAACGAAGTGAGAGAATTTCTCATGAAGCTGTGTTTTGTGACGACAGAGCCGGTATTTTACATCAACGGTGCGGACACGCTTCCGCCGCCACTGGCACCGGACGAAGAAAGTGTAATTCTAAACAGACTTTATGATTGCGAAGGCGCGGAAAAACTGGAAGTACGCAATATTCTCATCGAGCGTAACCTGCGGCTGGTGGTTTTTATCGCGAAAAAATTTGAAAATACCGGCATCGGACTGGAAGACTTGATCTCCATCGGCACCATCGGGCTCATCAAAGCCATCAACACGTTCCGCGCGGACAGAAACATCAAGCTGGCAACGTATGCGTCGCGCTGTATCGAAAACGAGATTCTGATGTACATCCGGAAAAACAGCAATCAGCGGCAGGAAATGTCCATTGATGAGCCGTTGAATGTGGATTGGGACGGAAACGAGCTTTTGCTGTCGGATATTCTCGGAAACGACGATGAGGACATCGGTGAGCATCTGGAAAAAGCGGAAGATCAGAAGATCATCGCCGCGGCGCTGACGCATCTGACCGAACGGGAGCGGCTGATCATCCGTCTGCGGTTTGGTCTGCGGGAGGACGGCGGCTTTGAAGCATCGGCGGTCTGTGGCAAGGAAAAAACACAGAAAGAAGTTGCAGATTTGCTCGGAATCTCGCAGTCGTACATCTCGCGGCTGGAAAAAAAGATCATCCGCGAGCTGAAAGCGGAAATCGGCGGCAGAATCTGAACCGGTCTTCCCGACGGCGTTTTCACTTCCCTAAAAACAATAAAATTTGCATTTTATATAATAGCGAAGACGAAAAATTACGTGTACCAATTTCTCCTTCCCCATAGACAAAACGGGATTTTTGTTGTATAATATATATACTGACTTCAAAATAAAGGAGAAATCAAATGCAGAAATTATGGTATCAGAAACCTGCCGCGACCTGGAATCACGCATTGCCGCTCGGCAACGGTTCTATGGGTGCGATGTGCTACGGCGGAACGGTGCTTGACCGGTTTTCCCTGAATGACGACACCATGTGGTCCGGCAATTTTCTTGACCGTCTGAATCCGGATGCACCCGAAGCGCTCGGCCGTGTCCGGCAATTACTGAAAGAAGGACGGATTCTGGAAGCGGAGGAGCTGACGGAAGAAGCGGTTCTTGCGCTTCCAGAGGGTGAGCGCGCATATGAGCTTCTGTGTGAGCTGACTTTGCAGTTCAAAACACCGAACATCAACCGTTTCATCACCCCGCATCAATCCCTGTGGTTCCTTGGACGGAATATGCACTGCTACGAGCCAAAGGAGGGCCTGTCGGAGTATCACCGCTCGCTTGACTTAGACGACGGCATTCACCGGGTTTCCTACGTTCTCGACGGTGTCCGGTTTGCGCGCGAAGCATTTCTGTCGTATCCGGCGGGTGTTCTTGCCATTCGGATGGAAGCGTGCGGCGATTGGCGTGCATTTCTGCGCCGTGCAGGCCGCAACGAAGAACAGTGCCGGCTCGACGACCGTACTGTCATCCTGAAAGGTCGTACCGCAAACGGCGGACCGCGGTACTGCTGTATTCTGCGTGCCACAGAAGCAGAAGCTACAATTGTCGGCGATATGTTGAAAGGAAACGGTCCCGCAACGCTTCTGTGTGCCTCCTCAACTACCATCCGCGACGGTGATGATTACATCAACGCGGCACTCGCACGGCTTGACCGCGCCGAAGCAAAGGGGTACGATGCGCTGAAGGAGGAACATCTTGCGGATTTCCGTCCGATCATGGCGGCAAATGCACTGTCGCTTCCCTCAACCGATGAGCAGACCGCACTTACGCACGACGAACGTCTGGAACGTGTGAAAAATGGAGAAAACGACCCCGGTCTCATCTGCGATATGTACCAGTACGGCCGTTATCTGCTCGCATCGTGCAGCCGTCCGGGAACGCTTCCCGCAACCCTGCAAGGCATCTGGAATGAGCTTTACAATCCGCCGTGGGACAGCAAATACACCATCAATATCAACACGGAAATGAACTACTGGCCGGCGGAGGTCTGTGCCCTGTCCGATATGCACATGGCACTGTTTGCGCATCTGAAAAAGATGCTTCCCAACGGTCGGCGTGTTGCGCGGGAAATGTACGGCGCACGCGGCTGGGTCGCGCATCACAACACCGATGTCTGGGGCGACTGCGCACCGCAGGACAATTATCTTGCCTCGTCGATGTGGCAGATGGGTGCGGCGTGGCTCTGCACGCACATCTGGGAGCATTACGCATTCACGCAGGACCGCGATTTTCTTTTGGAATATTACCCGATCATGGAAGAAGCCGCGCTGTTCTTTGTCGATACGATGATCGACGAACCGGACGGAAAGCTCTGCATCAGTCCTTCCCTGTCCCCGGAAAACGAATTTTTGCTTCCGGACGGTCAGGTCGGCTGTATGTGTGACGATGCGGCAATGGATCAGCAGATCGTATACGAGCTGTTTGCCGATGTCATCAAAGCGGGACATCTGCTCGGACGGGATGTTTCGGTCTATGAATCGCTCATCGGCCGTCTGCGCCCTGTGGTCGTCGCACCGGACGGACGGGTCATGGAATGGATGTCCGGCGACAAAAAGGAAATCGAGATCGGACACCGCCACATCTCGCATCTGTTCGCCCTGTTCCCTGGACAGCAGATCACCTCTGCCGACCCCGAAAAGCTGTCTGCCGCGCGGAAAACGCTGGAAACCCGTCTCGCACACGGCGGCGGCGGAACCGGATGGAGCCGTGCCTGGATCATTCTGTTCTGGTCGAGACTCCTGGATGGCGACAATGCGGGCGAAAATGTCCGTCT
>JAFUPC010000082.1 GCA_017481495.1 Clostridia bacterium | reverse complement strand
GCTATGTTGTCTTTGAGCACAAGTTCACACGCCTTGATTTTGAACTCCTTGCTGTACGTCCTTTTCAATGGACTCACCTCTTTCAAGTTAATTATACCACTAACTCTTCGATTTGTCCACTTATATTATACAACTTTCTTTGTTTCACTATTACCTATTACTTCGCCAAAACTCCCGCGGGGGGAGTGAATAGTGAATAGTGAATAAGTAAAACTCCCGCACTTTCGCGCGGGAGTTTTGGCTGGGATATAGGGATTCGAACCCCAACATACAGAGTCAGAGTCTGCTGTGCTACCGTTACACAATATCCCAATGTGTGACTCTGTTGTCTTCAACGGTATATATTATACCACACTTTCCGTTTTCTGTCAATAGCTTTTCTGAAATTTTTCCCGAAAAGGTGTAAAGAATTTTACTTTACCCCCTTGACAGGAGCGGAAATGTATGGTATAATATTAGCGTTCGTGTAAAGGAAACCGCTTGACAGTCATACATCACTTGTATAGACCGTCATTTCAATCCGGGAGGACACCGATGTCACAGAAAGATATGAAATATTCCGTGCTGCTCGATTATTACGGAGAACTGCTTTCCGAGAACCAGCGCACGGTCATGGATCTGTATTATAATGAAGACTTTTCCCTGTCCGAAATTGCGGACGAGGTGTGCATCACAAGACAGGGTGTCCACGATGCCCTGAACCGCGCGGAGGGTGCGCTGGACGAATACGAATACCAGCTCGGTCTTCTCCGCAGTCACGAAAAAAAGCTCGCCATCGCAAAGAAATTCAAGAATCTGCGCGGAGAGTTAAAAGAATGCTGCAAGGAAATCAAGGGTGTCGGAAGCCTGAAAGTCGGAGAGCTGTTTGAGCTGTTCGACGTGCTGGTCGATGATCTTGAAAACCTTTGAGACATACATAACATAACGACGAAAGGAGTGCCATAAATCATGATGTTTTCCGGACTTTCCGAAAAAATGGCAAACGCATTCAAAAAGTTCAAAAACAAAGGCAAACTGACCGAGGCAGATGTCAAGGAAGGGATGCGGGAAATCAAGATGGCACTGCTTGAAGCGGATGTCAACTTCAAGGTCGTAAAGGAATTCACGAAGAACGTCCAGGAACGCTGTGTCGGCTCTGACGTTCTGGAAAGCCTTGTTCCCTCCCAGCAGATCGTCAAAATCGTCAACGAAGAGCTGACCAAACTGATGGGCGAGACCAACGAGCGGCTGGAATTTTCCAAGAAGTCCCCGACCGTCGTCATGATGTGCGGCTTGCAGGGTGCCGGTAAAACGACCCATTCCGCAAAGCTTGCGGCGTATTTCCGCAAACAGGGCAAGCGTCCCCTGCTCGTCGCGTGCGACGTCTACCGTCCGGCGGCGATCAAGCAGCTCGAAGTCGTCGGCGCACAACTGAACATTCCGGTGTTCTCGATGGGCGACAAAACTTCCCCGGTCGAAATCGCCAAAGCGGCGGTGGAGCACGCAAAACTTCACGGCAACGACCTTGTGTTCCTGGATACCGCGGGACGTCTGCACGTTGATGAAGACCTGATGGACGAGTTGAAAAACATCAAGGCGGCTGTGGAGCCGACCGAGATTCTGCTCGTTGTCGATGCGATGACCGGTCAGGATGCGGTCAACGTCGCACAGTCGTTCAATGACCTGCTCGACATCACCGGCGTTGTCATGACGAAAATGGACGGCGATACCCGAGGCGGTGCGGCACTTTCCATCCGTCATGTCACGGGCAAACCCATCAAGTTCATCGGTACCGGTGAAAAGCTCGATACACTGGAACCGTTCCACCCCGAACGTATGGCAAGCCGCATTCTCGGCATGGGCGACGTGCTCTCCCTCATCGAAAAGGCGGAACAGCAGTATGACGAGGGTCAGGCAAAGGAACTGGAACGCAAGATGCGCGACCAGTCGTTCAATTTAGAGGACTTTCTGGAACAGTCCCGCCAGATCCGGCAGATGGGCTCGATGCAGCAGCTGCTCGGCATGATTCCAGGCATCAATCAGGCAGAGCTTGCGAACGCGAACATCGACGAACGCCAGCTTGACCGCATGGAGGCGATCATCCTCTCCATGACCCCGGCAGAACGGCAGAATCCCGCCATCATCAACGCCTCCCGCAGAAAACGCATCGCGGCAGGCTCCGGCATGAAGGTCGAGGATGTCAACCGTCTCTTAAAACAGTTTGAACAGATGCAGAAAATGATGAAGCAATTCTCCGGCTTGGGCAAAAAGGGCTTCGGCAAGAAGCGGATTCCCGGCTTCCGCAGATAACTTTCATCTTTCTAAATAAATACCAACAATCATCACAATTTACAATTTTCGGAGGAAATTACCATGGTTAAAATGAGACTCAAGAGAATCGGCGCAAAGAAGGCACCGGCATACCGTATCGTCGTTGCAGACTCCCGCTCTCCCCGCGACGGCCGCTTCATCGAACAGATCGGCTTCTACAACCCGCTGACCAACCCGGCTGAGATCAAGATCGACGCTGACAAGGCAAAGCAGTGGCTTGCAAACGGCGCACAGCCGACCGAAACCGTCCGCAGCCTTCTCAAGAAGTCCGAAATCATCTGATCATCATTTTCGGAGTCGGATGAAATATGGTCAACCTGAATACTGTGTTGTCTGACATGGTGAAAGCCATCGTTGACGACCCCGCGGCGGTTTCCGTTGCGGAATCCGAAAACAACGGCGAACTCATTCTGGAGCTGACTGTCGCTCCGGACGACATGGGCAAGGTCATCGGCAAGCACGGACGCATCGCAAAGGCGCTCCGCATGGTCATGAAGGCCGCTGCCGCTTCCGTTGACAGAAAAGTCGTTGTAAAAATCAGATAAAACAACCGGTGGGAATATCGTTTCGGATATTCCCACTTTTATACTTTTACGGAACGGTTTTGCCCGGAAAACCATTGACAACCACCCGGATTTCTGTTATAATCAATATAGGATAAACATTCGGATTTGTCCAATCGGATTTTCGACATAAACAAAACCCACTGAACCGGAAAGGCACCCGTTATGATCAACGTAAACGACTACCAATCTCACACCGACAGTGAAACCATCGAAAACGCCATGCGGCATCTCGATGCAGACGGCATTCTGCTGATTCCGCCGCGTATTTCCATTACGGAACCGGAACGCCGGTACTGGCTTCTGGATCGCGCCATTCTGCTGCCTGCGGATACCACTGTCATTTTACAGAACTGCACCATTAAGCTCTCTGATGACTGCCGCGACAATTTCTTCCGCTCGGCAAACAGCGGTCCCGGCATCGAAGACCCGGAGAAAACCCAAAACATCCACATCCGCGGTGAGGGAACCTGCATCCTGCGCGGTGCAGACCATCCGCGTGCCGTCGGTGACGGCTCAAAAATCCTTGCCAATCCCTGCCCGTATGAGCCGGAGGATCTCTGCCGTCTTGCAGACTGGATCCCAGAAGAGCGCAGAACACCGCAGACCGTCGGCTTCTGGGACAGGCACAACCATTCCTTCGGCACGGATGCGGGAAAACCGGGCGAATCCCAGTACGGAGACTGGCGCGGTATCGGCATTCTGCTTGCAAATGCGGAGAATTTTTCGGTTTCCAATCTCACAATCGAAGATTCCCACGGCTGGGCGATTTCCCTGGAAGCCTGCGCATACGGTTCCGTTGAAAAAATCCGGTTTTCTATGTGTATGTCAAAGGAAATCGACGGAATGCGGCAGAATATGGAAAATCAGGACGGCATCGACATCCGCAACGGCTGTCACCATATCCTCATTTCCGATATCACCGGAAACACCGGAGACGACGTAATCGCGCTGACCGCAATCGCCGGCGGAACGTATCATCCGGGCGGCGTCTTCCGCACCACGCACGTCATGCACAACGACTGGACACGGCGGGAGCCGGACATCCATGATATCATCATCCGGAATGTCAACGCCTATTCCCAGCTTTGCTACGTCATCCGTCTGCTTCCCGCAAACGCGCGCATCTGGAATGTCGTCATTGACGGTATCATTGATGCACCGCCCGCAGGCATCCGTCACAGCTGCTGTATCGAATGCGGCGACGGCGGCGGTTATGGTAAAAATCCGGAGGACGGTCTGCGGAACATCACCATTTCCAATGTCATCTGCGATGCAAACGAAGCCATCCGCATCGGCAGTTATTTAAACGACTCCGTGATTTCCAACGTCATCAACAAAAATCCGAACTGCCCTGTTCTCGCCGTCCGCCAAAAAGACGGTCTGCGGAATGTCTCGACGGCGAATCTTGTCACCGTCGGATAACGGATTTTTACACAAAACCGTAAAAACAGCGCTCCGTGTATCCGAACACAGGGCGCTGTCTGATTATATGAAATTATTCTTCTCCGTCGTCTCCGCCGCCGTTCTGCTTCCGCTTTTTCTGGATGACCGTCAGCACGGCAAATGCGGCAACCAGTACGACACCAATGATGACCGGGATCAAAACGCCGGACATTCCCTCGTCGCCGGTCAGGGGGGCAACTGTCATGCTTGGCATGACGGTCATCAGCACTGCTGCCATTGTGTTGAAATTCATATCCATTCTCCTTATACACATTTTCAAAAGGGTTGTTTTTTGATTCTTATTTATGTTATTATACATGAAATTCCGGAATTTGTCAACCGGTTTTCGTGAATTTACGGGAAATTATAAAAAAACGCTCTTTTTTCGGGTCAGAGGGTTTGACTTTTTCCCGATTTTGTTATATAATATATATAAGACAATATTTCACTTTACGGAGGAACACCAATGGATTCTGTAAAACTGCAAGAACTCAAAAAGACCGCGGCCGAAGTCCGGCTCGGCATCGTGGAGGAGGTCTTCAACGCCGCCTCCGGTCATCCGGGCGGCTCGCTTTCTGTGGCTGACATCATCACATACCTGTATTTCGCGGAAATGAATGTGGACCCGAAAAATCCCGCATGGGACGACCGCGACCGTTTTGTCCTTTCCAAAGGACACACCTGCCCCGCGCTTTACGCGGCGCTCGCGGAAAAGGGATTCTTCCCGAAAGAAGACTTGAAAACCTTCCGCCGCATCGACAGCTATCTGCAGGGTCATCCGGACAAGAAGCACATTCCGGGTATTGATATGTCCTCCGGTTCTCTCGGACAGGGCATTTCCGCCGCGTGCGGCATGGCGCTCGCCGGCAAGATCCAGAACAAGGATTACCGCGTTTACACCGTCCTCGGCGACGGCGAATCGCAGGAGGGTCAGGTCTGGGAAGCGGCGATGTTTGCCGCTCACTACAAGCTCGACAACCTCTGCGCGGTGCTGGACTTCAACGGTCTCCAGATCGACGGCAAGATCACCGAGGTCATGAACCCCACGCCGCTTGACGAGAAGTTCAAGGCATTCGGCTGGCACGTCATCTGCATCAACGGTCACGACTTTGAGGAGATCGAAGCCGCATTCAACGAAGCGAAGACCGTCAAAGGAAAACCCACGCTGATCCTCGCCGCAACCACCAAGGGCAAGGGTGTCTCCTACATGGAGGACAAGGCCGGCTGGCACGGCAAGGCGCCGAACGCGGAAGAATACGCGCAGGCAGTTGAAGAGCTGAACGCATACAAGGCGACACTGTAAAGGGAGGACACGAATCAATGGCAGAGAAAATTGCAACAAGAGAAGCCTACGGTTCTGCGCTTGCGGAATTCGGCGAAAAATACAACATCATCGTCTTTGATGCGGACTTAGCGGAAGCGACAAAGACCATCAAGTTCAAGAAAGCACATCCCGACAGATTCTTTGATTGCGGCATTGCGGAAAGCAATATGCTCGGTGTCGCGGCAGGCGCGGCGGCGGCAGGCATGATTCCGTTCGTATCCTCGTTTGCGATGTTCGCGGCAGGACGTGCGTTTGAGCAGATCCGCAACTCCATCGGCTACCCGCATCTCAACGTCAAGATCGGTGCGACCCATGCGGGCATCACGGTCGGTGAAGACGGCGCAACGCACCAGTGTCTAGAAGACCTCGCGCTCATGCGCACCATCCCCGGCATGGTCGTTCTGAACCCCGCGGATGCCGTCGAAGCAAGAGCGGCTGTCGAAGCGGCAATCCTGCACGACGGTCCCGTCTATATGCGCTTCGGCCGTGCGGCAGTTCCGGTGCTGTTCGATCAGAACAATTATAAATTTGAAATTGGTAAGGGCATTACGCTGGCAGAGGGCACGGATGTCACCATCGCCGCGACCGGTGTCATGGTGGAACAGGCGCTGATCGCAAAGGAACTGCTCGCAAACGACGGCATTTCCGCCCGTGTCATCAACTGCGCGACCATCAAGCCCATCGACCGCGATCTGCTGACCGCAGCTGCACAGGAAACCGGCTGTGTCGTCACCGCAGAGGAGCATTCCGTCATCGGCGGCTTCGGTTCCGCGGTTGCGGAGACCCTCTCCGAGACCTGCCCCGTTCCGGTTCTCCGCGTCGGCACGAACGACGTCTTCGGCCGCTCTGGCAAGGTTCCGCCGCTGATGGAGATGTACGGTCTCACCGCCGCAAACATTGTCGAAAAGGCAAAAGCGGCTGTAGCAATGAAGAAGTGATTTTTTCAAGGGAAAATACGGAAGCACCGTTGTATGCGGTGCTTCTTTTTATTATTTCTTGACTTTTCCCCAACATATGGTATACTGAAATCAACATCATCCGCCAGAGGTTCCCAACATGAAAAAACGCGTTCTTCTCATTGTCATCCCGCTGCTCCTTTGCGCCGTCCTGATCACCGTCGTTATCTGCGCGGTCGCAACGTCCGCAAACGAAGACGTTTTGTTTGAAATCAACAAAACCGATGCTCATATTCTCGTCTGTACACATCATGCCGACCTGCGTGTGGAATCCGATGAATATCCCAAATGTATCAAAAAACGCATCACCCAAGTGAACAGGCTTCCGTCGGAAACGCTTACGGAGATCGACGATTTTTCGCAGTACGACGATGTGCGGGAACTCGAGTCCTTTCTGTTTATCGAAGTCAAAAGGAAACATGAACAGTTTCTGGATTGCTTTGATATTTATGCCTATTCCGACGGGTCTTGTGCCGTCCGGCTGTTCCATGACCGGATCAATGAAAAACATGAAACGGAACAGCTTTCCTACCGGGTCTATGTGTTTGAGAATGCGGAAATACAGGACAAGGTCAATGCGGCGGTGGAGGAGTTGTTTCCGGAAAAGTAGCCTACCTTTTAAGAGCAATGCTGTCAACTTAAGTACGAAGATGCACTTTCTCTAACTCTGTAGGGGCGCCCCTACAGACGTAATGAATGCCGTTTTTCTTAAGTTGACACCATTACCTCCCAAGAGAATCTTTTCACAACACCCCCTCCAGATCAAACGGCGGCGTATACTCTTCTTTTGCCGAGCTTTTTTCCTGAAAATATCCGTTAAATCCGTGTGCGACAAGGGCATTGCACACGGATTCGTATTCAAACGTCGTCACGCGGCGGTTGATCTCGGGAAATTCCGCGCTCCGGTAGAACGGTGTGTACTGGCTCATCATGCTGACGAGGATGTCGTCGGGGGTGAAATTCTGCGCAAGCAATTCCACGACCCGCAGAGAATCCCGCCGTCCGGCCGGCATGACAAGGTGGCGTACAACGGTTCCGCTTTTGAGCATACCGTCCCCGTCCATAACGGGCGCGCCGGTCTGTCTCTGCATTTCTTTGATTGCCGCAAGCGCGACGTGGGGATAATCCTCTGCGCCGGAATAGGTCTTCGCGCGGGCGGGGTCGGCGTATTTGAAATCGGGCAGGTAAATATCGACGTAGCCTGATAGTCGGCGCAGGGTTTCCAAGGTTTCATACCCGCCGGAATTCCAGACAACGGGAACGGTCAGCGTTTTTCCCCGTATACGGTCAAGCACACGCAGAACGGCATCCGTGTACGGGGTCGCTGTGACCAGATTGATGTTGTGCGCGCCCTGCGCCTGCAGGGAGAGAACAATTTCTTCCAGCCGATCTTCCGTCACGTCCGCGCCGAATGCTTCGTGGCTGATTTTATAATTCTGGCAGAAACAGCACCCAAGCGGACACCCGGAAAAGAACACCGTTCCCGACCCGCGTTCCCCGGAAATGCACGGCTCCTCCCAGTGGTGGAGCGCCGCACGCGCGACCCGCACTTCCCTTTTTGCGCCGCAGAAGCCCCGCGCGCCCTCATCCCGTTTTGCACCGCACCGGCGCGGGCACAGACTGCATCCCATCATCTCATCCATTCCTTTCATCGTAGGTCGAACCCTTTCTATCTATTTTACCACATCCCGGGCGATTCGTAAAGAGCAAATGTGCCCAGGCTCGTAATTTTCCGGAATATGTTGCTTTTTTTGCACCGAATATGCGATTATTTGTGAATTTTTTTCCCATCCCGTTGACAGATACGGGCTTGTATGATAAAATATAAGTACGGTACTTTTATGCCGTGAATTTTTATTGTCAAATCAAAAGCACCGGAGGGCGTGATGGAACATACAGAAATACGTGTCGTCACCTCCGCAAAAGGCGGCGTGGGAAAATCCACCGTATGCACGGGTCTGGGTGCCGCGCTTGCCGCACGCGGAAAGCGTGTACTGCTCATCGACTGCGATACGGCAAACCGCTCCCTTGACTTGATGCTCGGTCTGGAAGACGAAGTGCTGTTCGGGATGACCGACGTTCTCTGTGGCCGCTGTGAAGCATCACGCGCTGTGCTTGCCGTCCCCGGTTATGAGGACAACCTGTTCTTGCTTCCGGCAGGCGGCGGAGATACCGCTGTCTGCGGTCGCGATGCGCTCAAAGCGATTGTGGACGCCTTTACCGACGGGAACGACACATCCCCGCACTTTGACTATATTTTCATTGACACACCGGGCGGTGTGCGGGAAGTTCTTCTTTCTGCCGCCGCGGTTTCGGGAGAAGCACTCATCGTCTCCTCCGCGCAGGCGACCGCCGTGCGTTCCGCGCAAAATACCGCCGATCTGATTTTATTGGATACAGGACTCGGCAATGCCCGTCTTGTCATCAACCAGTTCATGGGCGGCGAATGCTTCTTTTCCCACACGCGTGTCCGCGGGCGCAGAAGAAAGCAGACTGCGGCGACCGATACGCTGTTTTCCGTCGTCGATACCGTTGCCCTACCGCTTCTGGGCGTGGTTCCGTTCGATGCCGCCGTATGGGAGGTACCGAATGCGGGTCAGCTGCCGCCGTCCTCCCCCGTCACACGGGCATTTTCCAACATGGCCGCGCGCTTATGTCACCGGAACGTGCCGCTGTTTTCGTAAGCCGGGATCATTATTCCGCTATCATCGTTCACTTTTATTATTTACTATTTCATATACGGGAATCCAAACCCGAACTCTCAGAAAGGGGTTTTACAAATGGAAATTGCAATTATCGCCCATGATTCCAAAAAGGAGCTCATGACACAGTTCTGTATCGCATACTGCGGCGTTCTTTCCAAGCACAATGTCTCTGCAACCGCCGTTACCGGCAAATACGTCTCGGATGCATCGGGGCTTGAAATCGAACGACTCCTCGCAGGAAAGCAGGGCGGCGTACAGCAGATTGCTTCCCGTATTGCTTATGACGAAATTGACCTTGTGCTGTTTTTCCGTGCCACCAACCAGCCGGAGGTTCCCAACCGGGAGCAGGAGGATCTGGAAGCCAACCTCATCCGGATGTGTGATTTGCACAACATTCCGATCGCAACGAACATTGCAACGGCGGAAGCCTTGATCGCGGCATTGGAGCGCGGAGACTTCGACTGGCGCGAGACCATCAATCCGCGTTCCGAATACAACCGCAGAAAAAAAGTCAAGAGATATTGACAAATCCCGCACTTTGCGGTATAATATATATAATCTGTACAGGACAAGTCGTCCGATGACCGGTTTTCATCCCGTGCCCCGCACGGATCAGAGAGAAACGCCGCCGGCTGAAAGCGTTTCACGAAAACAACGGCACGGAACGGTACCACCGGTACGGCACACAGAACATTTTTCCAAAGAGCGAAAAACACGGGTGGAACCGTGCGCTGTCATTTTCACGACAATGCACCCCGGAGCAGTCACAACGGCTGTTCCGGGGCATTTTTCATATTACCAACATCTTCCGAAAAAAGGAGTCAACCATTATGATTACCATCAAGTTCGGCGAAAACGCCGTTACACTCGAAGCCCCCGTTACGGTCTACGATGCCGCAAAGGAAGCGGGGCTCATCTCCCGCGAGGTCATTGCGTGCGCCGTCAACGGCACGCCCTGCGACCTCACCACACCGCTCACCGCCGACGCTGACGTCAAGCTTTTCACCTTTGCGGATGACGAGGGCAAGCACGTCTTCTGGCACACCGCTTCCCACATTCTCGCGCAGGCGGTCAAGAGACTGTTCCCCGCGACCAAGCTGACCATCGGCCCCGCCATCGACAACGGCTTCTACTACGACTTCGATTCCGAAACCCCGTTCTCCGCGGACGTTCTCAAGCAGCTGGAAGGCGAAATGAAGAAGATCGTCAAGGAAAACATCAAAATCGAACGCTTCACCCTGCCCCGCGCGAAAGCCATCGCATTCATGCAGGAACGCGAGGAGCCGTACAAGGTTCAGCTCATTGAAGAACTGCCGGAGGGTGAGGAAATTTCGTTCTACCGTCAGGGCGACTACACCGACCTGTGCGCAGGCCCGCACCTGTTTGCAACCGGTCTTGTAAAGGCGTTCAAGCTGACCGCCTGCACCGGTGCTTACTGGAAAGGCGACCAGAACAACAAGCAGCTGCAGAGAATCTACGGCACGGCTTACCCGACCAAGGATGCGTTGAATGCGTATCTCGAACAGCAGGCGGAAGCGCTCAAGCGCGACCACAACAAGCTCGGCCGCGAACTGGAATTCTTCACGACCGTGGACTCCGTCGGTCAGGGTCTGCCGATTCTGCTTCCCAAGGGCGCGAAAACTATCCAGCTCATGCAGAGATTCGTTGAGGACGAGGAGGCACGCCGCGGCTATCTGCTCACCAAGACCCCGCTGATGGCGAAGCGTGACCTCTATAAGATTTCCGGTCACTGGGATCACTATCTCGACGGTATGTTCATTCTGGGTGACCCCTATGACGAGACCAAGGAATGCTTTGCGCTCCGTCCGATGACCTGCCCGTTCCAGTATCAGGTATTCTTAAACAAGAAGCGCTCCTACCGCGAGCTTCCGATGCGCCTGGGCGAGACCTCTACCCTTTTCCGCAACGAGGATTCCGGTGAAATGCACGGCCTCATCCGTGTCCGTCAGTTCACGATTTCCGAGGGTCACATCATCCTCCGTCCCGAACAGCTGGCAGAGGAATTCAAGAACTCGCTCGACCTGGCACTTTATATGCTCGATGCCGTCGGTCTGAAAGAAGACTGCTCGTTCCGCTTCTCCCAGTGGGATCCCAACCGTACCGACAAGTACGAGGGTACGCCGGAGCAGTGGGAACTGGCACAGAGCACGATGAAGGAGCTGCTTGACGAAAACCACATCGACTACAAGATCGGTATCGACGAAGCCGCATTCTACGGCCCGAAGCTCGACATCCAGATCAAGAACGTCTTCGGCAAGGAAGACACGCTCATCACCCTCCAGATCGATATGCTGTTGGCAAAGAAGTTCGGCATGGAATACGTCGATTCCGACAACACGATGAAGACACCGTATATCATCCACAGAACCGCCATCGGCTGTTACGAAAGAACGCTTGCTCTGCTCATCGAAAAGTACGCGGGTGCCATGCCGATGTTCATCGCACCGACCCAGGTCAAGATCCTGCCCATCGGCAACGAACACATCGACTATTCCTGGGAGCTCAAGAAGAAGATGGAACAGTCCGGTCTGCGCGTGGAAGTGGACGACCGCAACGAGACCATCGGCCGCAAGATCCGCGAAGCACAGCTTGACAAGGTTCCGTATATGCTCGTCATCGGCGACAAGGAAATGAACGAGGGTCAGCTTTCCGTCCGTTCCAGAAAGGGCGGCGACGAGGGTACGATGACCGTCGATGCGTTCATCGCACGGTGCCTGGACGACGTAAAGAATCTGGTGAAGTAAACCACCGTTTCCAAAGTACCGCATTCAGAGGATGTCCCGCAAAAGACATCCTCTTTTTGATAAGATAAAAGGAAAAACCATATGGTATTACAGAACAAACTCGGCATCACCGATGAGGTGACCCTTGCCCGCGAGGAGGAGCGCATCAGCAAAAGCCACGCCGTCCGTCTGTTTGAGAGCGGACTGCTTGACACATTTCCCGTCGGAACATATGCGGGACTTGCAAAGATTCACGGATACCTGTTCGGCGATATTTACGACTTTGCGGGGCAGATGCGCACGGTGAATATCGCAAAACATAATTTCCGTTTCGCGCCGGTCCTGTATCTCGATGCGGCACTGGAACACATTTCCGCAATGCCGCAGTCCACGTTTGACGAGATCATCGAAAAATATGTGGAAATGAACATTGCACATCCGTTCCGCGAGGGAAACGGCCGCGCGACACGGATCTGGCTCGATGCCATTCTGAAAAAAGAACTGGGGACGGTCGTGGACTGGAGCCGCGTTGACAAGGAGGATTATCTTCTTGCCATGGAACGCAGTCCCGTGCGCGACACGGAGATCAAACAACTCTTGAAAAATGCCCTGACCGACCGGATCCGCGACCGCGAGATCTTCATGAAAGGCATCGATGCAAGCTATCATTACGAGGGTTACAACGTCTACAAAACCGAAACGCTTCCGAGGGGAGATCAAACAACATGAGTTCCGCACAAAACACATCTTTTCACGAGATTGAAACCGTCCTGCTCGACGATCGGGACAGTGCCATCGTCATCATCGACCAGACGAGGTTGCCCGGCGAATGCATCACCGTTTCGCTTCACACGCAGGCGGAGATCCACGATGCCATCTACCGTCTCTGTGTCCGCGGCGCGCCTGCCATCGGCATCACGGCGGGCATGGCGTATTACCTTGCCGCAAAGGAGCATCTGACCGCGCACCCGGACATGGATGCGGACACACTGTCGTCCTGTCTTGCAAAGGACAAGGCGTATATGGCATCCGCCCGCCCGACCGCCGTCAACCTGTTCTGGGCACTTGACCGCATGGAGCGGGTGTATCTTGCAAATCGCACAAAGCCGAATCCGGACATTCTTTCCGTTCTGCGCGCGGAATGCGAGGAAATACGGGAGGAGGACATCCGCGTCTGCCGTGCCATCGGCGAATACGGACTGTCCCTGGTAAAGCCCGGCGACGGCATTCTCACCCACTGCAACGCAGGCCGCCTTGCGGCGGCAAAATACGGCACGGCGACCGCCCCCATCTATCTCGGTGAGGAGCGCGGGTATCATTTCCGTGTCTTTGCCGACGAGACAAGACCGCTTTTGCAGGGCGCCCGTCTGACCGCATACGAGCTTCACGCGGCTGGTGTGGACGTGACCCTCATCTGTGACAACATGAGCGCCGCCGTGATGAAGCAGGGGCTCATTCAGGCGGTATTCGTCGGATGCGACCGCGTTGCGGCAAACGGTGACACCGCAAACAAGATCGGGACGTCCGTCGTCGCGTGTGTGGCAAAGGAATACGGCGTTCCCGTCTACATCTGCGCCCCCACCGCGACCATCGACATGAACTGCCCGACCGGCGCCGACATTCCCATCGAAGAACGCAAGCCGGAGGAGGTCACCGAGCTGTGGTACGAAACCCGCATGGCGCCCGACAGCGTCAAGGTGTACAATCCCGCCTTTGACGTCACCGACCACACGCTGATTGCCGGCATCGTCACCGAATACGGTGTTGCGAGACCGCCGTACAAAGAGGCGTTTGAAGCAATCTTTGCCGAAAAGGAGCGGCGGCGGGTATGAAACTGTTTTCGGAGCTCACCTCCCCGCTTGTCATCCGCCCGAATGCAAAGCAGCTTACCTATCTGTTGATATTCGGCGCACTGCTCGTCATCCTGCAGGGGTATGCGGCGTACTCGGCCCTTTTCGGCGGCGCGTATCTCTCCTTTGTCTGTGCCGTTCTGCTCATCGCCGCCGTGGTTTACCATGTTGTGACCGTCCGTCGGCGGGCACGGCAGGACGTCACCGCCATTCTTCCGCCGGTCGCCCTCATCGGTGCGGTGCAGATACTGACAAAGCTGCTCGGATTTCTGTCGTCGCTGTCGGACGTCAGCATCAAAGGCGTTCTGTTCCTGCTTCTGGAAAGCGCATTCTGGGTCGCGTTCGTCCTCTGCACCGTGCGGGCGATCTGCGGGCAGTACAAGCTGATTGTTCCGATGCTGATGCTGTTTTTTGCATTCTTTTACACCTTCATCAAGTACGACCTGCGGGATTTTGTCAGCATCGCATCCCAGGTGTGTCTGCTTCTGATTCTCTGGTTCCCCATTGATGCGGTCGTTTTCACCTCCTT
>JAFUPC010000081.1 GCA_017481495.1 Clostridia bacterium | reverse complement strand
CCCTGATGCTCTCTGCCCTGTCCCTCAAAGACCGGCTCTTCCGTGTGCAGATACCCCGCATCGGGATACCGCGCGATCTCCTGTCTGCGGTCGTCAACGAACAATTCACACCACATTGGCTGTGCTTTATAACCGTCATACATACGCGCGGTGTGATAGGAACCGATGGGACACAGCTCGCCCCAGTCCGCCCGGGAAAGCCCCAGCGCGGACAGATCGGCGCAGACGACCTTTTCCTTGGCATCCCCGTGCAGACGTACTTTTTCATCCGCTGTCAGCGCACCGAACCGTGCCGCATCCAGCGCCATGCCGCCGTTGAAAACGACGTTTCCCTCCGCCTGCCAGAGCACCGGCGCCCTCGCACTTCCGCCGTCGCGGGCATCAAAATGCAGACCGTCCACGCGGTATTCACCCGCCATAATGTGAACAGTGACGGGAGAGATATTGTTCTGCGCCTGCGCGTGTTCGCGTGCCGCACGGATTGCCGCCAGCGCGCCTGCGGGGGTCGCAAAGGGGGATTCTTTCGTGCCGGGATTTGTGTCGTTTCCGTTGACTGCAATGTAAAATTCCATTATACTTTCGCTTTCCGTTCCTCTTATCAGAATTCGACATCGCCTGCAAACAGCGTTTCGTCCACTTCGTGCAGGGAGAAAATGCTCTTCGGGCCGTCCTCGCGCTTCATCCACATACCGTCCGTGAAATCGGGAATGGACTTCGTTGCACATCCTTCCGCAATGGATTCCTCCGACAGAATCGCCACCGCCATCATCGTTGCGGAATCGTAAACGTCGATGGGCGTCTGGATGCGGTTGCGGACGGCGTTCAGGAACGCACGCATGACGAGCCAGTCCATGCCGCCGTGTCCGCCCGTGTATTCAGTCGCACGGGATTTTTTCCACAGCGGATGCTCAAATTCTTCCCAATAGTCCGCCATCGGTTCCCAGACCTCGCCCTTCGTGCGGCCTTCGATGTGCAGTCCGTGTAAATCTTCCATCCAGATACCCGTGGTTCCCTGTACCCGGCCGCCGCGGGAATACGGACGGGGGGAGGATGTGTCGTGTGTCAGGACGATGGTTTCGCCGTTGGCACAGCGGATGGTCGTCGTGATGATGTCGCCCAAGCGGAAATCCGCGTCCGCCATCGGATGGCCGTCGCACTTTTCGCGTAGATATTTGTTCAGTCCGCGGGACTTTGTCGCCATCGCGTTCAGGCTCATCAGGCGGTTGCCGTAATTGATGTCAAGATACGTCATGATGGGGCCAAGCTCGTGGGTCGGGTACAATTCCGCATTGCGGTGCAGATAATGCCATGCGCGTTCGTGGTCGTCCTTGAAACTGTCCGCCACGGCGCGCAGATCGTGCTGATACCCGCCCTGGCAGTGCAGAAGTTCGCCGAACAGTCCCTTTTTCACCATGTTGAGAACCGTCATTTCTTCCCGGTTGTAGCAGCAATTTTCCATCAGCATCGCGGGAACGCCGGTCTCCTCGTAAGTGCGCACGAGTTCCCAGCACTGCTGGATGGACTGCGCGGGGCCGACCTCAAACGCCGCGTATTTTCCTCTTTTCATGGCGGCAATCGCAATCTTGACGTGGTCGTTCCAGTAGGTGGTGATCATGACCGCTTCCGCACCGTCGTCCAGCGCAACGATGTCGTGCCAGTCAGTGGAACCGTACACCTCGTGACCGTATTTCTCGGCGCACATTCTGCGGCCTCTTTCCATGCGGTCTTCGTGCTTGTCACAGACTGCGGTGATCTGCACGTCTTCCATTTTGAGAAGTTCTCCCAGCCACCAAGTGCCTCGGCCGCCAAGACCGATGATGCTCATTCTGATCGTTTTCATGTCCGTATCTCCTTAAAATTCAAAATTATGCGTACCCGAGCCGCAGACGACGACCTCGTCCTCGACTGTGATTTCCGCCGTCACGCCGAACGGGATCGCCGCCGACAGCTGTGTTTTTCCGTACCGCTTCGACCAGCGCACGGCGATCTGTCCTTTGACCGTGTCAAGGGCGCACTGCGCGGACAGAAGTCCTTCGGGGTAATACGGTTTCACCGTCACGCGGCGGTAACCGGCATCAACGGGCTTGATACCGCAGAGATATGCGTAGAACCAATATCCGACCGCCCCGTACATCGGGTGATTGTGCGAGTTCATGCCGCCCGCTTTTTTCAGCTCAAACCGTTCCCAGACGGTCGTGGCTTCGTTTTCAAGCATATAACCGAACGACGGATAGGTGTCCTTTGTGATGAGCTTCCACGCATCGGAAAGATACCCGTATTCCGTCAGAACGTCCATTGCATACCGCGTGCAGAGATTGCCGGTTGTAAACTGATAGTTCTTTTCGACAAGGTCGCTGTGCAGAACCTCTGCCGCCGCACCACGACGGTTTTCGGGCAGGATGCCGAGCCACAGCGCAAACGCCTGTGCGCCCTGGGAACCGGTGTCCACCGTCGCTGTGTCGTCATGCCACCACTTTGCAAGGAACGCATCGCGGATCTTTGCCGCGAGCTTTGCATATTTTTCCGCATCGGCGGGACGGGCAAGGATTTCCGCCATTTTGGCAAGCAGAACGCAGTTATAATAGGAATAGCCCGTTGACATGAGGATACCGTCCGTCACGGCAGAATGCGCATCCTCCGGCGCGGCACACGCATAATCCGGCCCCGCCCAGTCGCCGTAGTAGCTGTAACCAACGATGTAATCGGTGCTGTTTGCAAGAAGACAATCTTCCCATGCGGCAAAGCCGTCAAAGGATTCCGCCAAAATCTCCCGGTTGCCCGTGTGCAGATATGCCTGCATTCCGGCTACCAAGTACGATGAGCAGACCGGGTCTGCCGGAATGCCGCCGAACGAGATGCGCGGAGAGCAGCAGCAGAACGCGCCCGCATCGTTCTGGGCATCGCGGATGTCGCGGATGACTTTCGGGAAGATGCGGCCGATGTCGAAGTTGTACGGCGTTTCCTCAAAGCGCACCGTTGCATCGTTGAGCCATGCCATGCGTTCGTTGCGCTGGGGGCAGTCGGTCAGGACCGAGTGCAGATTGGACTTCTCCGTCTTGATGACCATATCCTGAATGGCGTTGACGATGGGAGAGCCGCATCGGAAGAACGATTCGTTTTTGATGTCGTTGTACTGCGCGATGGCAAGAATGTTGTGCCGGTCAAAGAGCGGCAGACCCTTTACCTCCGCATACCGGAAGCCGTGATAGGTGAAATGCGGCTGCCAGACCGTTAAGTCACGGTCGTCGCCGGATGCGATGTAGGTATCGGTCTGCTTTGCCGAGCGCAGGGTCTCGGTATAGAGGAAGCCGTTTTCGTCCAGCTCCTCGGAGAAGCGCACCGTGACCGTCTGCCCGCGCTTCATCCGTGCGGGAAGCAGTACCCGTGCGACCCCGGCGATGTTCTGTCCGAAGTCAATAATATAAGTGCCGCGCACCGGTTCCGTCATGGCGATGGGCGAATAGGTCTCGCGCATCCGGATGGGTTCCAGTGCCATTGGGCGTAAAATACCGTGCGGGGCGTTAAAATCCTCTGTGGCATCGGAATAGGTGTCCGCCGCTGCTGCGCGTTCGCCCTCGTCCAGCGGCTGATCCCACAAGGGGTCGGACTCGTCCGCATTGTAGGTCTCACCGTCAAAGATGTGCGCTTCCGTTACCGCACCGAATTTATATTTCCAGCGGCTGTCGGTACACAGACACTGCTTGGTGCCGTCCTTGTAGAACAGCATCAGCTGTGCATTGAGCGCGGGCTTTCCGAAAATTTCCGGCTCTGTTCCGCCGTTGACCGCCGTGATCGTTACATCATCGTTGTTCCGCCAGCCGTTTGCCACCGTGATGCCGATGCAGTTGTCGCCATTTTCCAGCAGCTCCCCGACGTTCGGCAGAACCGCATAATAGCAGGTCTTGTTGTAATCGGAAAATGCGGGATCCATGACCGCATCGTCGGCATCCATGCCGTTGACGGTAACATGATGATACCCGATGCCGGACACGAACAGGCACGCGGCATCCAATTCCTTTTCCATGCGGAAATCGCGGCGGAAATAGATCGCGCGGCGACCGTTGTCCTCGCAGGAGGAAATCCACTTCCCTTTCCACGCATCCGCTGTCAGCGCACCGCAGACAAATTGTCCGCCGAACGCATCCGATTCTTCTCCGCGGACATTGCGCACCCGCACGCAGAAATCAAGATACCGGCCGGCAGGCAGATTCTTGCCGTCGTATTTTGCGGATTGTTCTTCACTTTCGACCCAGCCGGAGTCCCATAAGCTGAATTTGCCCATCGTCACCTGGGCGCGGTAGGCAGTCTGACGGTCGCTGTCCGTGTCGGACACACACGACCACGAAAAGACGGGGTTCTTCGTATCCGTTACGCAAAAACGCGCATCGGAAAACATCCGCCCGTGGTCAAGATATAATTCTCTGACTTCGATCATGTTCGGTTTATCCCTTTCTTGTTCCCTGATATCCTCTGTATTCTGTCGGCCCTGCGTAATATTCCATGCCGCCGCGGCAGCGTTTCAGGTATTCCAGCGCTGTGACCTGCGCCGTCCATTCCATGTCGTCGTAATGGACAAGGTCGTGATACCCCTCGATGTCGCACGCACCGACAAAGCCCGCGTGGATGAGGATCGTGAAAATGTCCGCCCAGTTGCTGTCGCCAAAGCCCGGCGTGCGGTTGAACGTCAGGGGCTTTGGCCCTTTCGTGCCGTAGCGGTGAACGAGATCCCACGCGACGGTGCAGTCTTTGCCGTGCAGATGCACAACACGCCCCGCCCACGTCCGCAGCTGCGGGATGGGATCGCCGAGTCCCTCCATGACGTGGCACGGCTCCCATTCCAGACCGAGTGCCGGGGACGGAAGTGCATCGAACATCAGCTCCCACGCTTCCTCACAGAACGCAATGTTCGTGCATCCGCGGTGCCATCCGCCGCCGCATCCCTCAAAGCCGACTTTCACGCCGCATTCTTCTGCCAGAGCCGCCAGTGGCTCCCAGGTCTCCTTGTATTCTCCAATGGTCTCGGGAACGCTTTTCTCCGGATTTCCGCCGGCAAATGCGCCGATGACGGGACAGCCGAGTTTTTTTGCGTTTGTGATGAGCGCACGCAGATTGCGGCGGTCGTTTTCGTGCAGAATCGGGTTGGCATAATATCCCATTGCCGAAATGTGCCGTCCGTCGAGCACGGGCAAAAGTTCCTCTGCGATGCGGTCAAAATCCATATCCGCGGGGTCTGTGCCGTTGAAGTCGAGCGCATAGCATTCAAATCCCTTTTCATTTAACTGCGGGATCATGGTTTTCGCGGAACGCGCGGGGATGAGCGTTCCGATGGTAATATCGAACATACTTGACGTCATACTTGACATACCGTCCTTTCGGATTTCTTGCTTTGCCTATAATTATATCACACCCCGGCGGTACTTTGCAAGAAGATTTCCGGAATTTCTTCAATTTTTCTTGACAAACGACCGAAATCGGTATATAATATAGGAGATTCCGCCGGTAAAATACAGAAAAAGCGGAAAATTCACACAGAAAAGCACATCATCCGGCATTTGCCGGAACACGAGGTTTTACTGAAATCATGGAAAAACTCACCGACAAGCGGAAATGCCGACAGCTCATTCTGCTGTGCGCCGTGGCATATTTCGTTTCTTATCTGACCCGTCTCAATTACGCCGCCGTTGTTGCGGAATTCATTGCGGAAAGCGGACTGCCAAAAGCGACAGCCGTTCTTCCTGTCACCGCCCTCTCCATCACCTACGGGGTGGGACAGCTCATCTCCGGGTATCTCGGCGACCGCATCCGTCCCCGCCACATCATGACGGGCGGTTTTGCCATCACCACAGTCATGAACCTCTTAATGCCCCTGGCCGCCCCGGACATCATGCTGATGACCGTTGTCTGGGCGTGCAACGGCTTTGCACAGGCAATGATGTGGCCGCCGATGGTCAAGATCATGACCACAGCACTTGACAAGGAGACCTACAACCGCGCGACCGTCCTCGTTTCCTACGGTTCGTCCTCCGGTACGATCGCTGTTTACCTTGTCGCGCCGCTGTTCGTGACGCTTTCCTCCGGCTGGCGCACGATCTTCTACTTCTGCAGTGCCTGCTCGCTTGTCCTCATTTTCGTCTGGAATATCGTCATGAATCGCTTTGAGCGCGACGGTCTTCCCCAGCCCGAGCTTACCGGCGGCAGAAAAAAGGAAATTCCCGCGCCCGATACCAAAGCATCCGACACCCCAAAATCGACCGGAACGGTGGCTGTCATCCGTTCCCTTGGCGGCTATCTTCTGCTCATCATGCTCGCCATCATCATCCAGGGCATGATCCGCGACGGCGTTACTACCTGGATGCCCACGTTCATCGGCGAGACCTACAATTTGGGCACCTCCATCTCGATTCTGTCGGGGGTCATATTGCCGATTTTCTCCATCATTTCGTTTGAGATCACGTCGTTTATTCATCGGAAGTGGTTTTCAAACGAACTGCTCTGCGCCGGTGTCATCGCGCTTGCCGCCTGCATCTGCGCGGTGCTTCTGACCCTGACGATGGACGGAAGCGCGATCTTCGCCATTCTGTTCTCCGCGCTCATCGTTGCAAGTATGCACGGTGTCAACCTGATTCTCATCTGTATGCTTCCCGCCGCATTCGGCAGATTCGGCAACGTCTCGATGATCTCAGGACTGCTCAATTTCTGCACTTACATCGGCTCCGCCATCTCCACCTACGGCATGGGTAAAATTTCCGACCTGTTCGGCTGGGGCGCGGTCATCGCATCGTGGATCGTCATCGCCGCCGTCGCCGCGCTGGCGTGTTTTCTGTGCGTGGGGAAGTGGAAGAAATTTATGGAAGAATGAGACGGAACTGTTGACATTCTATCAAAATTATGATAAAATATTGATAGCATATCAATATTCAAATATTATGGAGGTATCATCATGCCCGTTATCCGTCCGAGTTCCGATCTGCGGAACAATTACAACGAAATTTCCGAATTCTGCAACACGTACAACGAACCTGTCTTCATTACGAAAAACGGGAGTGGGGATTGTGTTGTTATGTCTATCTCCGCATACGAAGATCTCCTTGGTAAACAGGAGCTTGTCCGCCTGATCAACCTCGGTCTCGAAGATGAAAAAGCCGGAAGACTGTATAATGCAGATGAAGTTTTTGCAGAGCTTGAGAAAAAATTCAATCTGAAAGAAGACCTTGCATGACATACAACGTCCGACTGACCCAAAATGCAAAACTTGACCTGAATGACATTTTTGTCTATTTGTGCGAGTTGACAAAGGACCCGCAAATCGCGCTTAAATTCAACCGAGACTTAAAAAACGGTATATCAGAGCTTGCTGAAATGCCGCGCATCCACCCGATCATCAATTGCGACCCGTTCGCCTTTGTCGGTCTCCGTATCAAACACATCGGTAATTATAATATTTTTTACAGAATCATCGAATCGGAAAAAAGCATCCACATCATCCGTATCCTCCACCAACGCCGCGAATGGAAAACCATTCTGAAAAACGAAATCATCTGAAAAAGCAAAGCGGAAAGCCCCCGGCTCTCCGCTTGTTTTCGTTTATTTCAAAAAATCCCGCTTCGTCCGTCTCACCGTACCGTCCGCGCGCTTCTGCCGCAGGGCGGCAAAAAATGCCGTCATCAGTTCCCTGCATTCCGACTCACAGACCCCGGACACGATTTCCGGTCTGTGGTTGAGCGGATAACCGTTTAAGTTCATTACCGAGCCGAACGCGCCCGCGCGGGCATCCTTCGCGCCGAACCCCACGCGCCGCACCCGTGCGTTGACGATGGCACCGGCACACATCGGACATGGCTCCAACGTCACATACAGCGCTGCGCGGTGGAGACGCCAGCCGCCGAGCGCACGGCACGCCGCATCGATGGCGGAGCATTCCGCATGGCCGAGCGCATTTTTTTCCGTTTCCCTTGTGTTGTGCGCAAGCGAAACCACGCGCTCCCCCGCTTCTCCCTCGTCCCAGACGATGACCGCGCCAATGGGGACCTCGCCGAGTTCCGCCGCCACCCGGGCTTCCGCGATGGCAAGGCGCATATATTCAATATCTTTTTCGTTCTGTGTCAT
>JAFUPC010000080.1 GCA_017481495.1 Clostridia bacterium | reverse complement strand
TTACGACAACTCTGTCAGCGAGTGGTTTCAGTGTCATTTTGAGAATCCTCCTTGGTTCCATGTATGATGAATTTGTTGTTGTTTGGGTTGGGGTTAGCACTCAATGTGGATGAGTGCTAACTTTCGTATATAATTATACTCATATTCAAGGAAAAAATCAAGTGTTTTCCGAGTATTTAACACATTATTAACAATACATCGCAAGATTGGAAATATTCTCCCCGGAATGCGGAATTTGACTGCCAGAAACAAGGGGAACAGAGCCATAGTCTGAACAGCGGATGAATATAATTCTTACAGCAAAAGGGGGAGGTGAGCGGCATCGGCGCGTTGTTTTTAATATTTCTGCTCGGATGCGGATGGTATACGGGGAGACGGCTTTCGTGGTTCTGCTTTGTACATCCGGTGAAAACGGTGAGGAGACTGTTTTCCCGGAGAACGGTTTCTGCGGAAACCGATACCGCAGATAAGGAACAGACACAGACGGGAGCGGGATATTCCCCGGTCAGGGCACTGACGGTGGCGCTGGCGGGAACGCTTGGGGTCGGGAATATCACGGGTGTTGCGGCAGCCATTGCGCTCGGCGGGCCGGGGGCGCTGTTCTGGATGTGGGTGTCGGCGCTGTGTACGATGCTCATCAAATACGCGGAGGTCGTGCTCGCCGTGGAAACGAGGGAAAGCATTCCGGTCACACGATGCGGGAAGACGATGCGGGAATACCACGGCGGACCGATGCGGTATTTTGCGTATTACCGGCATGGAGGGGTGCTTACAGCGATATTCTGCGTTTTATGTATCGCGGCGTCGTTTGTGCAGGGGAATCTCTTGCAGATGACGGCGGCGGTGTCGGGTGCATCGACAGTCTTTGGAACGGCAGTCCTGCCGACAGCGGTCGTGCTGACCCTGCTTGCCGCGATTCTTGTCACGGGAGGACGGCGGCGGATTGCGGCGTTCACGGAGACAATGATTCCGCTGATGACACTTTTATATACCGTGATGTGCCTGACAGTGATTTTCCGGAATGCGCAGGAATTGCCGCAGATTCTCGGGACGATTGTGTCATCAGCTCTGACCCCGCGGGCGGCGGGCGGCGGAATCGCGGCGGGATATGGTACGGCGGGAATGCTCCTTGCCATGCGGCACGGATGCGCAAAGGGTGTGTTTTCCCATGAGGCGGGATGCGGCACGTCCCCCATTTCCCATGCGGGCGCGGAAACGGACGACAGTGTGCGGCAGGGCATCCTCGGCATTGCGGAGGTGTTCGTCGATACGATATTGCTTTGCACGATGACGGGACTGGTGCTGCTATTGTCGGGGTTCGGATACGGCATGACGGGGGAGGACTACACCGCGGCGGTGACGGCGGCGTTCGGGCAGTGGTTCGGCGCGGCAGGGGAGATGTTTCTCGGCATTTCGATGGTGTTCTACGCATTCGCAACGCTGGTCTGCTGGTCGTTCTACGGAACAGAATGCGTGCGCACACTGGCGAAAAGACACCAAAAACGGTGGACGGGTCTTTATCTTTTCTTTTATATTCTGTGTACGCTGTGCGCGGCATACGCGGGAGGCGGTGTTCTCTGGTCGCTGTCCGACGGGCTGACGATGGCGATGACGGTGCTCAATACCACAGCGGTCGCCGGACTGCTTGGCCGGGTGCGCACACCGTGAATTGACTTCAAATCCGGTTATTATGCACAAAGTACGCAAAACTGCTGTCTGCTATATATAAAAATCAACAATTTTTGAAAAACGGTTGACAAGCCAAAGAAAAAGTATTATAATATGCAATGGTTATTGTTACCGTATCTACCAATCATTTACAAACATAAGGAGAAACAATCATGAAAAAGACACTTTCCGTCCTTCTGGCCGGACTGATTCTCAGCACGATGGCTGTCTCTGTTTCCGCAAGCAACTTCGCAGAGGAACAGGACGTCGGCAATGTCCGTTACGACATTCCGAAGATCACCGGTACCTGGGCACCCGACGGTGTTGCCAGCGAAGGAGAATACTACGAGGTTGACGTTCAGGATTCCTGGATGTCTGCGGCTTGCGGCAATGCAGAGCACCTCGAAGAGACCCAGTGGATGCCTTTCACGCTTGGCGTATCCTGGGATGAGACTTATCTCTACACCATCATCCAGTTCTACGATGCAAACGGTCATGACCAGACCAATCCCGATGCAATGTGGGATGCCGGCTGTATCCATGTCGGATGCTCCGAAGAAGACGGTGTTGACACTGAGTCCCTGAAGTGGGGCTGCTGCATCACCTCCGATACAGCCGAGCAGTATGCTGTCACTTGGATTGACCACCTGAGCTCCGGCTGGACCGCTCAGACCGGCGTTGACTACATCGTCATCAACGACAACAACAATATGACATACGAGTTCCGCGTTCCGTTCGCAGCATTCTCCAAGGTCGCTCCCGCTGTCGGCGAGACCTACGGCTACTGCCTGTCTCTCTGCTGGGGTAACGGCACCGGCGAACGTCAGCACACCCAGATCGGCGCAGGCTGCTCCGGCGGTCCCGGCGAACAGGCAGCCCGTTTCCCGCGCGTGACCCTCGTTGATGCTCCCGTTGTTGAGGAAGAAGCTGTCGAAGGCGATGTCGCCGTTGACACCGAAGCTCCCACTACCGCTGACGCAGGCATCGTCGCAGCAGCTGCTGCCATGATCATCGCAGGCGCAGGTGTTGTCCTGAACAAGAAGAAGTAATTTATCTGAGAAAAATTTCTTTGATGAGAAAGCTCTGCCTATCGGTTCCTGCCGTGCGGCGGGGCTTTTTTTCAAAAACTTCACCGGCCTGACCGAAGACGAAGTCGCGGAGATCCGCCGCGGACTCCCAATGCAGACGACTGCCAAAGAAATCCGCTGAAACCACTTGACAAACGCGGATTTGTATGGTATAATGAAATTAATCGAATAAGAAACAGCTATGATGGAAAGAGTAGCCCCGGCGGAACAGCCAGAGAGAAAGGCATTTTGGTGGAAGCCTTTTATGGAAAGCGGGGGTGAAGACCGCTCCTGAGCTGCGGCGCAGAAAGCAGAGTAAGCGCCGCCGTGATTCCTGCGTCAACGGATACGGCCTGATGGGGTCGGAACAACGGATGTACAACACCCGTGCGCGGATCTGTCCGAAAATAACGGATGCCCGCACGGAAACAGATGCACCATATTTTCTGGAAATCGTGTACGCCGGACAGGATACGGAAATGATCTTTTTGACACAAAAGATACCCGTGTTCTGCCCGGCGTTTCTTGTTCGATAAAATACGATCAACAAGGAGAATGCACACAATGAAGATCATGGATGCACAGGGGCAGGTTTCCGTCTGCCCAAAGGAAGAAGAACTCGGTGTCATACGGCACACGGCGGCGCATATTCTTGCGCAGGCGGTGAAGCGGCTTTACCCGCACGCGCATTTTGCGTTCGGCCCCGCGACGGAGCACGGATTTTATTATGACATCGACTTTTCGGGCGGCGAGAAGCCGGGTGCGGACGCACTCGAAACAATCGAGGCGGAAATGCGGACGATTATCCGCGAAAATCTGCCCATCAAAGCGTTTTGCGCCGAGCGCAAAGAAGCACTTGCCCTGATGGCGGATCGCGGCGAGAATTATAAATGCGAACACATCGCGGAACTGCCCGCGGAGGAGGAACTGTCCTTTTTTAGGCAGGGCGAATACATCGACTTCTGCCGCGGGCCGCATCTGACCCATACGGGCGCACTGGGAAGCGGGAATTTCTGCCTGACCGGAATTTCGGGTTCGTATTGGAAAAACGATGCCGCCCGTACCCCTCTTACACGGATTTCCGGAACGGCATTCCGGACTGCGGCGGAGCTTGCGGAACATAAGCGGTTTCTCGCAGAAGCGGCGATGCGTGACCACCGGAAGATCGGGCGGGAAATGGGACTGTTCCTGTTCTCGGATGCGGGGCTGGGATTTCCGTTTTTCCTTCCCGATGGTGTGGTTCTGCGCAATGAACTGCTTTCGTTCTGGCGGCGCCTGCATACGGAAAACGGCTACAAAGAAATCTCCACACCGCAGTTGTTGTGTCGGTCGCTGTGGGAGCAGAGCGGGCACTGGGCGCATTATGCGGAAAATATGTACCAAAGCGAGATCGACGGGGAACCGTACTGCATCAAACCGATGAACTGTCCCGGCGGTGTTCTGGTATACAAAAGCGTACCGCACAGCTACCGGGAACTGCCTCTGCGGCTTGCGGAGCTGGGTCTTGTACACCGGCATGAGCTGCGGGGAACTTTGCACGGTTTGTTCCGTGTGCGGTGCTTTACGCAGGATGATGCGCACATCTTCCTCACCCAGGCGCAGATTCCGGACGAGATCGAGCGTGTCATCCGCCTGATTGACGAAATCTATCGGAAATTCGGCTTTTCCTATACAATGGAGCTGTCCACGCGCCCGGAGAACAGCATGGGATCGGACGAGGACTGGCAGGCGGCGGAGGAGGGTCTGTGCACGGCGTTGGAGCGCGGCGGCTATTCGTACACGGTCAATCCCGGCGACGGCGCGTTTTACGGGCCGAAAATCGACTTTCATCTGCGCGATACGCTCGGAAGAACATGGCAGTGCGGTACGATTCAGCTGGATTTTCAGCTGCCGCAGAACTTTGACCTCTCCTACATCGACGAAAACAACCGCCGCGTGCGCCCCGTGATGATTCACCGTACCTGCTTCGGCTCGGTTGAACGGTTTCTGGGCATCCTGACGGAGCATTGTGCGGGACGGTTCCCCACATGGCTTGCGCCCGTGCAGGTGAAGATATTGACCCTGCCGGGGTGCGATATGGATTATGTGCGGGAGATTTCCGCATTCCTTTTGTCCCGGGGCATCCGCTGTGTCACCGACGACCGCGATGAGAAGATCGGATATAAAGTCAGAGAAGCCCGGCAGGTCGGACGGGTGCCGTATATGGTCATCATCGGCGCAAGAGAATGCGAAAACCGTGTGCTTTCCGTGCGCAGAAGACCGGTTTCCGGAGGAGAAAAGGGAGATGAGACAGTGACGATGACGCCCGAAGAATTGACGGCACAGATTCAAAAGGAAGTTTAAAGGAGTATGAGAAAAGGGTATGTCTGCGTATGGATTGCAGATATACCCTTGTTATTTTTAGGGGATGTTATCAATTTATGGTTTGGCGAACCTCGTGTCGTGTAAACTTTACCCGTTCAGCTCCGCTTCAAACTCCGCATACGCAGACATGATGCCCGCGATCTCCGCTTCGATGGCGTTCTTCTGCTTTGCATAAACGGTGGTGATCTCCGCTTTGCCGAGGTTGGTCGTGAAGACCTGGTTGATGGGAGAATAGGAGGACAGCCAGAGCGTGCAGGACAGCTCGATCGCGACATTGGAGAAGATCTTGTCGATGATGAGCGCGGACTGCTCGTCGCGGGTGCCCTTGAGACGGACGACGTTGTCGTAGACGGCAGGCTTGATGTAGTCATAACCGTAAGCGACCATTGCGTCGGTCAGCGTGCCGACCATTTCCAGCTCTTCTCCGGTGATGGTGACGGGAATCGAGGGCGCGGTGTTGATCCACGGCTGGCTGAAGCCGATGTATTCTTCCTGGGATTCGTCGAGCTTGGGCATCGGGAGCAGACCGTAGTCATAACCGAGGTCGCGGTATTCTTCCAGCGAGAACGTGCAGGGGTTGGTGAACAGCGCAACGCCGTTGTTCATGACCGCATCGCTGTCAATGTTGGAATTACCGATGTTGTACATACCCTCTTCTGTGAAGCAGTCGACGAAGTGCTGGATAAATTCGATGAGCGCGGTGTTTTCCAGACCGCTGACGAGGGTGTCGTTCTTGTTTTCCACAAAATGGAAGCCGGTGGAGAGGACAAAGCCCTCATGGGACTCAAACGCAACGCCGAGACGGTCAACGCCGTCACCGGTGATTTTGCCGTCGCCGTCCATGTCCTTGACTGCCAGACGGCCGAGCTCCATCATCTTGTCGAACGTCCACTTGCCGTCGTTGACGAGGTCATACATATTTTCCAGATCGAGTTCTGCCGCCATTTCGCGGTTGAACATCATGATATACACGGAACCGAAATATCGCGGGGAGATCATGCAGGACGGATAATAAACGCTGTTTCCAATGATGTTGCTTTCGTTTAACTCCGGCATCCAGTATTCCGCATCCAGATGGATGGTGTTGATATAGTTCAGCGGATAAATGGCGCCCTGCGATGCGAGATTCTTCGTAACGGTCGCATGATCCTGGATGATGAGCTGATAGGTGGAGTCGCCCGCGATGACGTTCTTTGCAAGGCTGTTTGCCATCTGGGAGGCGGAGCTGGTGTCGTCGCAGGTGTAGACGACATCGACGTTGTAGGTCTCCTCAATGAAGCGGTCGCGGCGGTACAGCGCATCGTTGATGACATCGCCGTTTTCTTCCTCTGCATAATTCTGCAGAATGCTGTATACCATACCGTTGACGTTGTTGGAGGTGTAGATGTGGAATTCGGCGCCGCCGAAATCAGCGGCTTCGAGGTGTGCGGAATGCAGATATTCGGTCTCCGCGGTTTCTGTCGCTGTGGTGACGGCATCATTGGCGGCGGTGGTGTCACTTCCGACGGCGGGGGTATCCGCTTCGTCTCCGCAGGCGGCGAGTGCGCCCGTCAGAAACAATGCGGTCAGGAGAGCTGCCGGGAATATGTGTGTGCGTTTCATGCTTTGTGTTCCTTTCGATCGGGTGCAATGGAACAAAATCTGTCTGTTCCCGCAGAACATCATTTGTATCCGATTGCACAGAAGTTGTAAATATTATAACACGCATACCCGGTTTTGTCAATCACTTTATGCTGAAATAAAGGACAAGTCCGTCGCACATTCGCACACCGACCGCCGCCTCTGTACCGTTTGCGGATGCACCGTATGTGAACAGACCGGAATAATACCGTACGCCGCCGCGGTCCTCATAAACGAAATCGCCGGTATCCGCGGAAAATCTGGCGGCCGGATACCCAGCGGAGGAAAGAAACGCATCTGCGCATTCCAGAAGATCACCGTCGGACAGGGCGCGCGTCACGCAGTCCGCATCCGAATGTGCTTCTCTTGGAGAAAAAGCGTAGGCAAGCAGATGTCCGCCGTGAACGGAGACCGCCGCGTAGCCGTTTTTGCAGGAAAACAGATAAACATCTCCGTCGCCGATTGTTTTATCATAGGAAAGAAATTTTCCGCATCCGCCGGGCAGACCACGCAGAAACGCACCGGCTTCCGTTTGCGTGACGATGCTCTCCCCGTGATAGCGTTCCAAGGGGGTAAGAGCATTGGCGGTGTCTTCTTCTGCGGCATGGATCCGGAGCGGATCGGGTGCAAACGATGCGGCAAGCGCGGACAGCTGTCCTGCTGTGTCGGAGAGAATGGGGGAGGAGGACACTGCATCCGGGACTTCGGAGGTGTTCAGGGTCAGAGCCATGTCCGCGAGCAGTCCGGCACACCGCGCGGCACAGATTCTGTAAACCCCGGCATATGCGGGAGAAAGTACCTCTGTGCCGTCCGTCAACCCGATTTTCTCCGAGAGTGCGCGGTAGAACTGCGCCGCATCGGCCGCCGCACGGGAAAGGGAAGAATCTTCGCCGGAATACAGATCGGCATACGCGCAGATGACGGCACAACGGTCGGAAAGCGCGCGGGCATCGCATTTTCCGGCGGAAAGCAATACGGAAACGGCATCTGCGTCCTCCGCCATGCGGCTGAAAACCGTCCGTGCATAACAAAGGGACTGCTGTTCCGCTTGCCGCCGATGAGCACGGACACAGACCAGCGCCGCTCCGGTGACGACTGCGGCGGCACACAGAAAGGAGACTGTGCGGATGCTGATGGGGCGTGGGCGGGTGCGTGTCCGGAATCGGTTGTGCGCTGAATCGTTCATGAAAAATTTACGCTCCTTTTTGTCACAGTACGCATATTCTGCGGCGGAATCGGGCGGATTATCCGCGGAAACCGTTGGAAATCCGTCGGAAACGTAAAAAAGAACGCGCATAAATATTTGACAACGGACACATAATGTGGTATAATTAAAGGAGAACTTTTTGAGAGGGGTGATTTACCGGCATGAAAACGAACTTATCACGTCTTTGGGGAAATGAAGCGGTGCGGAATCTGCTCCATGCGCGGCTTGAGGACGACAGCGTTTCCCACGCATATCTGATCGCGGGCCCCACCGGATCCGGCAAAAAAACGCTTGCGTTTCTTCTGTGTGCGGCGCTCTGCTGTGAAAGCGGCGATACGCGCCCGTGCTTTCATTGCCCGTCGTGCAGAAAGATTCTGTCGGGACAGTCACCCGACCTTGTCACATTGGGACTGGAAAAACTGCCGTTTGCGGCAGAAGTATCCCCGACAAACGTGCCGGATGCGCCCATTCCGGAGGATATTCCGACACCGGAAACCGGTGCTGTTCCGAAATCTATCGGCGTGGATGCGGTGCGCGCCTTGCAGGCGGATGTCTACATCCTGCCAAACGACTTAGAGCGCAAGCTGTACATCATCGGCCATGCCGACCGCATGACAGTGCAGGCGCAGAACGCACTTCTGAAAATTCTGGAAGAGCCGCCGTCGTCGGTGGTGTTCCTGCTTCTCTGCGAAACGCCCGCCGCCCTGCTTCCGACCATCCGCTCCCGGGTGCAGACCTTGACGATGGAAAGGTTTGATGACGATACGCTGTATGCGTATCTGACCGCAGGTGACCGGGAAGCAAAGGTGCTTGCATCGCGCGATCCCGAAAAGCTCCGGTTGTTTGTCCGGCTCTCCGGCGGAACGGTTGGCGGGGTACGGCGGTATCTTGCGGCAGATGCGAAAACGCTTTCCGCAGACCCAGTATACGAAGCACACGAAACGGCGGCGCGGTGTCTGTCCATCGTCTTTGCAGACGAGATGAAAAACGACAGTCCCGTTCTGTCGGGCACTGCGCTCAAACCCCGGAAAACAGAGCTGTACAGTCTTCTTACTACGCGTGTGGGGACGAGAGAACAGCTCCGCGCCCTGCTCGATGCGCTCGGAGAAGCGGTGCGCGACATCACCGTCTGCGCATGTACGGCGGAGGAAGACGGCATCCGTCCCCTGTTCTTTGCGGATACGGCACAGCCGGCGGCCCACGCTATGTCGGTGTCCCCGACGGATCTTGTGTCCGTGTCGGCAGAGCTTGCCGCTGCCCGCGCATCGCTTGACGCAAACCCGAATGTCACGCTTCTGCAAAGCAGAATCGCGGGGATCCTGATGCGTCTGCGGTACCGATAAACGAATTAAATAAAAAGGAAATCAATCATATATGGCAGAAAACAATGAATTCACCGCCCGGGAAGACGACGGTGCAAAAGAACAGAAACAGAACGGCGGACGAACCCGCCACCACCGCCGCGGCAGAGGAAACCGCGGGGGCAATAACCGCCGTGCGGAAAACGACACACAGGAAAGAGAATCTCTATCCGCAGAACAGGAAATGACGGAATCCGGCGCGCAGAACCACCCGGATGGCATCCCGGACAGCGCGTCGCAAACGGAGAACCCGGTGCAGGAAACAGTGCTGGGTGACGGAAATCTGTCCCGTGAAAACACCCCGGACGGCGCATCGGACAACGGAAACCGTCGCCGCCGCAACCGGAACCGCCGTCCCGCAAGACGCCAGAACCGCGGCGATGCGGCAGAGGAGATCCCGGCGGAGACCGCCGCAGAAATAACCGACCCGGACAGCACCGCGGATGTGGAGGACTTGCCCGGCGAAAATGGACTTTCCGATACAGAAGACCCCGTTCTGACAGCCGATGCGGCTCCGGATGCGCCGACTTATGCAAAAGCGCGGAACTACACCGAAACGGAGCGTGACATCATCGGGCGCGAGGTGTATGAAGCGGTCACAGAGGAACGGCTGGAAGCGGCGGTCTCCACGGCTTCTGTCACGGCAGAAGCCAATGCGGAAGCAGATGCGGCAGAGGACACCGCAGATGCGGACCCCGCCGGCATGGCAGAAAATGGCACCGCCGGACAGGAGACCGCACCCGAAAAGGTTCCCGTCGAAGTCGTCGGCGTACGCTTCAAGGCGGCGGGGAAGGTCTACTATTTTGCGCCGGACGGCGGCGTGTTCCATGAGGGCGATGCTGTCATTGTCGAAACAGCGCGCGGCATCGAGTTCGGCTTTGTCGTCGGCGGAAATCGCACTGTCATGGCGGCGGATCTCGTGTCCCCTCTGAAAAAAGTCCTGCGCATGGCAAACGAGGAAGACCGTGCGCATTACGAAGAAAACAACCGCCGGCGGGAGGAAGCCTTTACCATCTGCCGCGAAAAGATCGCCGAGCACAACATCGACATGAAGCTGGTCGATGTCGAATATACCTTTGACAACAACAAATTGCTGTTCTACTTCACCGCCGACGGGCGCGTGGACTTCCGGGAACTGGTCAAGGATCTGGCATCCATCTTCCGCACCCGCATCGAGCTGCGCCAGATCGGGATCCGCGACGAAGCAAAGCTGATGGGCGGTCTGGGTGTCTGCGGACGGCCGTTCTGCTGTCATTCATTTTTGTCCGATTTCGTGCAGGTCTCCATCAAAATGGCAAAAGAACAGAACCTGTCGCTCAATTCCGCGAAAATTTCCGGTACCTGCGGACGGCTCATGTGCTGTCTGCGCTACGAGTACGACGTCTATGAGGAGGAATTGAAAAAGACCCCGAAAATGGATGCCGTTGTCGAAACGCCGGACGGAGAGGGCGTTGTCTGTGAGGTCATCCCGCTCGCCGGTCTGATTCGTGTGAAATTCCTCGGAAACCGCGCCGACGTCCCGCCGAAGCTCTATCACCGGGATGACGTGAAAGTTAAGGGAAAAATGAACTGGAAATCCGGAAATATCACCTATCACGACGAGCCAAAAGCATAAATTTACAATTTCCTTACATTTCCGGCGAATAAATTTTGCAAAACCCCTTGACAAATTCCCGAAAATGGAGTACAATATACTCCATACAGGTATATGAATTCATATACTTTTTCCAAATCCCTGATTTTGTATTATATGAAAGAAAGCAAACATCATGAAAAAGTTCAGTTTACTCCTGGCAGTCGCTGTACTGTCCATGTCCCTCGCATCCTGCGGCGGCGATGAAGGCACCACCACCGATACCTCTGCTGCGACCGGCGATACCACCGCGGCAGAAGAAGTCACCACGGCGGCTCCCGAAACCACCGAGGAAGTTACCACGGCAGAGCCCGAACCCGAATACGAGGAAGTATTCACCCCGTCTTACATCGACAACTTCGATGATCCCGACAACACCAACTGGAAGGCCAACGCACAGATGACCGACTTTGCGGTTGCTGACGGCTACCTCACCACCACCTCCACTGGCGGTGACCCGTCCATCGCAAACAAGAATGATTTCGATCTCAACTGTGACGAAATTGACGTCATCGTCGTCAAGTTCCTCAACGGTACGCCCAGCGATGCAACCCAGATTTTCTTCACCACTGATACCACCACCGGTTTCTGTGAAGAAGCGTCCTACAAGGATGTCCTCTGGAACACCGACATTGACTGCTCCGATCCCGCTGCTGCCGCAGAAGACGATTGGGATACGATGTACTACTATGTCGGCGACAACGATCTGTGGACCGGTACGCTGAAAGACGTCAGAATCGACCTCTCCAACGGCGAAGGTCAGTTCGTTGTTGACTACATCGCATTCGGCACCGTCGAAATGGTGGAAGTCACCGCTGAATAATCAGATTCCGCAAAAGAGCACGGCATTATGCTGTGCTTTTTTTTTCAAAAATGTGTTTTACTGGTTTTTTACAGAACAATCCTTTATATCTTTACATTTCTGCGTTATAATAATACCGTAATCTGAAAACAACAAAGAAAGACTACAAGTTCTGATGAATCCGAAAAGGAGATAAACAGTATGAAACACATGACAAAGATTCTCACAGCAGTTCTCGTTCTCGCTCTTACCGCCGCCCTCTGCATCGGCTGCGGTTCTTCTTCCGACAAAGCATCCGTCACCACGGACGGCTCCACCTCGATGGAGAAAGTCATCGGCGCGCTGAAAGAAGCGTTCGGGGAAGAAAACAAGGATATCACCGTTACCTATAACCCGACCGGCTCCGGTTCCGGCATCACCGCCGTTTCCGAGGGCAGATGTGACATCGGTCTGTCCAGTCGCGCGCTGAAAACCGAGGAGCTGGCACAGGGCCTCGTCGGCACCACGCTCGCATACGACGGCATCGCCGTGATCGTCAACAATGAAAACGCCGTCACCGACTTGTCCCTTGACACCGTCGCAAAGATCTTCAAGGGTGAGATCACCAACTGGTCAGAGCTTGGCGGAAATGATGCGGAGATCGTTGTCATCGGCCGTGAAGCAAGCTCTGGTACCCGCGACGGCTTTGAGTCTATCACAGACACGGAAGACGTCTGTGTCTACCGTCAAGAGCTGACCTCCACCGGTGACGTCATCGCAACGGTCGCAGGCAATCCCGCCGCCATCGGTTACGCATCTGTCGCAAGCGTCGGCGATACGGTCAAGACCGTCTCCGTTGACGGTGTCTTCCCGACAAATGACACCATTCTCGACGGTACCTACACAGTCCAGCGCCCGTTCGTTCTTGTCACAAAGTCCGACGTTGCACTGTCTGATGAAGCACAGAAGTTCTTTGACTGGGCAACTTCTTCCGCCGCTGCTGACATCATCACGGCACAGGGTGTCGTTCCCGCGGTCTCCGCAAAGTAAAAACACGGTTTACTTTTCATGACAAATCTGTCAAAGGGTACAACGAAGTCTTCTGCCCCGAAAGGGGACACCGCACCGCGGAGACTTCGTTTTTCCCGTATCTTTGAACGGGCGGTGCACGGTATTTTTATCATCTGCGGCCTTGTCACGGTCGGATGTGTCCTGCTTCTGACCGTTTGGCTCTGCATGGCGGGCATTCCCGCCATCCGGGAGATCGGGCTGTGGAATTTTCTCTTCGGCACGGAATGGGCGCCGACGGCATCGGAACCGGAATACGGCATTCTGCCGTTTCTGCTGTCCAGTGTCTGGGGAACGGCGGGCGCCGTCATCATCGGCGTTCCGGTCGGATTCTTTTCGGCGGTCTGGCTGTCAAAATGCGCACCGAAAAAGATCCGCGCGGCAGCAGATGTCGTCATCGGCGTGCTTGCGGGCATTCCGTCCGTTGTTTACGGTCTTGTCGGTATGCTGGTTCTGGTTCCTGCTATTCGGAAGATTTTCAACATTCCGGATGGTGCGGGGCTGTTTGCGGCGATCATCGTCCTTGCGGTCATGATCCTGCCGTCCGTTATCCGTGTGTCCATCAATGCGCTGGATGCGGTTCCGCCGGAATACGAGGAAGCATCGCTTGCGCTCGGCGCAACGCATGAGGAAACCTGCTTCCGCGTTTCCGTTCCCGCGGCAAAAAGCGGCATTGCCGCCGCTGTCGTGCTGGGTGTCGGCCGTGCGGTCGGCGAAGCAATGGCGGTCATGATGGTGTCCGGCAACGCGGCGAATATGCCGGGACTGTTTGAAAGCGTGCGTTTTCTCACGACTGCCGTGGCAAGTGAAATGTCCTACGCATCGGGACTGCAAAGAGAAGCGCTGTTCTCAATCGCATTGGTTCTGTTTTTCTTCATCATGCTCATCAATGCCGCACTTAATTTCTTTCTGAAAAAAGGAGGCGCGGACAAGGCATGACACATTCTTACAAATCCGGTGCTGTACACAAAACCGGTGCGGCGGTCACGGGCGCCGATGCAAAAAGCAGCGCACCCCGTTCCGAGAACGCAATGTCCGGCCGCCGCCGCGCTTACGTTGTCTGC